>JBARCC010000446.1:0-7478 GCA_049793635.1 Maribacter sp.
TACCCATTGTACAAACCTTGAATTTTCTCGGGGTCAAGCCCGCTAGGAATTCAAAGGAAATTAATATTACATCTCGATTATCGCATAAACCATAAATGAATACCACCATGACCTTTAGACCGCTCTACCTTTTTTTAGGATCTTTTTTATGTATGTACGGAACCTGCCTTGCTCAGAAAAAACAAGCTAAAACGACCAATCAATCACCGACCATCGCCAAAGAATTCTATGAAAATCTAGCATGGCGCAATATTGGTCCTATACGTGGTGGTCGCTCATTGGGTTCGGCAGGTAGCCCAACTAGGCCAAACGAATATTATTTTGGCGCTACCGGTGGTGGCCTATGGAAAACCACTGACGGTGGTAATGAATGGTCTGCGGTAACCGATGGTCAAATCACGAGTTCCTCCGTGGGTGCAGTGGCGGTGGCAGAAACGAATCCCGATATTGTGTATATCGGTATGGGAGAAGTTCAACTCAGGGGGAGCATCACTCAAGGTGATGGGGTGTATAAAACGACCGATGCCGGTAAAACGTGGAAACACCTTGGCTTGGAGGAAACGCAAGCTATTTCTCGAATACGAATCCACCCGACAGACCCTAACATTGTGTATGTTGCCGCATTAGGCCACCCGTATGGGGATAATGAACAGCGTGGGGTATTCAAAAGTACCGATGGAGGTGCAACTTGGAAGAAGACCTTATACGTTAGCGATAAAGCGGGCGCCGTTGATCTGATCATCGATCGGAACGACCCAAAAGTACTGTACGCAAGTACGTGGCAAGTTCAGCGAAAGGCTTGGAAGATGTGGGGCGGTGGACCCGATTGCAAATTATGGAAATCTACCGATGGTGGGGAAACATGGAACGATTTAACGGAAAATCCGGGCATGCCCGATGGCCCCATCGGTAAAATAGGGGTCACCGTTTCTCCAGCAGATTCCAATAGGGTCTGGGCCATTATAGAGGCAAATGAAGGGGGTGTTTTTCGTTCCGATGACGCCGGTAAAACGTGGGAACGCACCAATGATGAAAGAAAGCTGCGACAACGTGCCTTTTATTATTCCCGGATTTACGCAGACCCAAAAGACAAAGAAACGGTATATGGCCTCAATGTCGATTTCTGGAAATCGACCGATGGCGGAAAAACATTTGACACCGAAATAAAAGTTCCGCACGGTGACAACCATGATCTATGGATCGATCCCAATAACCCCGAACGTATGATTTCTTCCAATGATGGAGGAGGTATTGTAAGCATAAACGGAGGGAAAACATGGACGGAAGAAGATTATATCACTACCCAATTGTACCATGTGATGACTACCAGTGACGTTCCCTACCACGTGGCGGGGGCGCAGCAAGACAATAGTACGATCGCCATACCCAGTGACGGGTGGGAACATATGCAAGCTCGGGGACAAGGCGATGGATGGGCCTATGCCGTTGGAGGTGGAGAAAGTGGTTGGATCACGCAACATCCCGAAAAGAAGGATATATTCTATGCCGGTAGTCAAGGGGCGTTGCTGACAAGGTACGATAGAAGCAACGGCCAGTCTAGGGACATACAAGTGTATCCACGATTTTTCTCTGGGGAACCGGCGAGCGCCTTACCAGAACGTTGGCAATGGACTTTCCCCATCATGTTCGCCCCACAGGATGCAAACGTGATGTATACCTGTTCGCAACATGTTTGGAAAACCACCGATGACGGACAGTCTTGGGAAAAAATAAGTCCCGATTTGACCTATGCCGATCCTACCACCTTGGGCAAAACGGGTGGTATCATCACGATGGATATGAATGGTCCGGAAATCTATGCGACCGTATTCGCGCTCGCCCCCTCCAGCCATGACATAAATACCATTTGGGCCGGCTCCGATGACGGGAAAATACATATCACAAGGGATGCAGGTAAAAACTGGACGGACATCACCCCGAAAGAGTTACCCAAATTTTCAAGAGTAAGTATTATCGATGAATCCATACACAACCCGGGCACCCTCTATGTCGCGGCAAACCGATATCAAGTAGACGATCGGCAGCCCTATGTATTCAAGACCCATGATTACGGTAAAACATGGACCAAAATTATCAACGGAATCGAAGATGGGCATTTTGCACGTGCAGTTCGGGAAGACCCTGTGAGGGAAGGACTTTTATTCCTGGCCACAGAGCATGGGGTCTATTTTTCAATGAACGATGGTGGCCTTTGGCAAAGCTTACAATTGAAACTTCCGGACACCCCCGTTAGAGATTTGGTCATTAAGGACAATGATGTGGTCTTGGGAACGCACGGTAGAGGATTTTGGATTCTGGACGATATTCAACCTTTACGGCAATACACCCCCGAAATGGAAAGCAAGGAAGCCGTTCTTTTTCAACCTGCCAACGCCATCAGAGGCATACGCGATGCATCCATTCAATATTATCTCAAAGACCAAAAGGATACCATTACCTTTGAAATCTATGATGGCAATGATAAATTGATCGATACGTTCACCGGCAGCAAGCCCAAATACGAGGTGGATCCTAACCTGCCTTGGTGGAAAAAGGGAGGCTCTTCAAAACCTACCACGGCAAAAGGCATCAACACCTTTACGTGGGACCTCACCTACCCTGGAGCGACCGTTTTTGACGGAATGATCATTTGGAGTGCCAACCCGTCCCGAGGGCCTAAAGCACCACTTGGGACCTACAAAGTGAAGATGAAAAGCGGGAATTATGAAAAGACCTATCCCTTTCAAGTCGAGATGGATCCAAATGTAAAAGGCATCACTAAAGAGCATTTGGACGAGCAGTTTCAATTGGCAACTAAAATCATGCAGAAAACAAGTACTGCCAACGAAGCGGTAATCCGCATCCGTAGTATAAAAAGTGCGTTGACCAAGGCTAAGAATACGATGGAGTCAAACGCATATTCAACAAGCGTAACTCCTTTTTTAGATGAATTATCCAGTATCGAAGAAGAATTGTATCAAGTGAAAAATCAATCTGGACAAGATCCCCTTAATTTTCCTATTAAGCTGAACAATAGGCTGGCCTCGTTGCGACGGAGTATGGAAAACGGCGACGCAAAACCGACCAATGGCGCCTACAAGGTGTTTGAGGAACTATCGGCAGAACTTGCTAATCAGATGAACCGACTAGATGCAGCCATTGAAAAACACGCCCCCACGGTAAATCCTATTTTAAAGGCAAATGGAACAAAAACCATTGGGGAAATGGAGTAAAACGAATAGGTGAAACCCTATGGATTAGGCGTACAAATTCTTATTTTTGTTAGGAATAGAAAACTAGATTGAGGATGAAAACGCCTATTATTGCACCTTCATTATTGGCAGCGGATTTTGGAAATTTGCAGCGTGATGTTGAGTTGGTAAATGCCAGTGCCGCAGATTGGCATCACATAGATGTAATGGATGGGGTTTTTGTACCCAACATCTCTTACGGGATGCCGGTAATACAGGCTATAAAAAAAAGTGCGACCAAACCTCTCGACGTCCATCTAATGATCATTGATCCCGACAGGTATATCGAGGAGTTTGCCCATATTGGCGCAGATCATTTAACTGTACATTACGAGGCGTGCACCCACTTGCATAGAACGCTACAGGCAATTAAAAGCCATGGAATGAAAGCGGGCGTTGCCCTGAACCCGCATACCAATGTCATGCTTTTGGAGGATACCATCAAGGATATTGATATCGTCATTGTGATGAGTGTGAATCCTGGATTTGGCGGACAATCGTTCATAGAGAACACATACGAGAAGGTAAAAGCCCTAAAAGCCCTCATTACCCGGAAAAAGGCAGCTACGTTAATTGAAATCGATGGTGGGGTAACCAATGAAAATGCCAAAAAATTGATGGATGCCGGGGCAGATATTCTCGTGGCCGGTAGTTTCGTATTCAAAAGTACAGACCCGGTAACGACCATTAAAACCTTGAAAGGATGAAAGCGGAAATGGATATCGTCATCATTGGCGGCGGACCGATAGGCATCGCTTGTGGTCTCGAGGCCGAAAAAAAAGGGCTAACCTATTGTATATTGGAAAAAGGACCTATCGTAAACTCGCTGTTCCACTACCCCGCGAACATGCAGTTTTTCTCATCCTCAGAAAAACTGGAAATTGATGGAATTCCTTTTATCAGTAAAGAAGCCAAGCCTAAAAAGGATGAAGCATTGGAATACTACAGGCGTATCGTAACCTCTAATAAATTAAACATACAGCTGTTCGAAAAGGTGGAGGACGTACAAAAATATGCGGATATCTTTACGATCACCACCACCAAAAATACCTATACGGCGAACCACGTAATCGTCGCCACAGGTTTCTACGATATCCCTAATACATTGAACGTTCCGGGAGAACCATTGGATAAGGTTTCCCATTACTATGATAATCCCCATTTCTATGCGGGTCAAAAATTAGCGGTCATTGGGGCGAGCAACTCTGCCATAGACGCAGCGCTTGAGTGTTGGAGAAAAGGCGCCGAGGTATCTTTAATTATACGTGGACCGGAAGTTGGGCAACGCGTCAAATATTGGGTGAGGCCCGACATTATCAACCGTATAGAGGAGGGAAGCATTACCGCCTTTTACAATACTACGGTAAAAGCTATTCATGAAGATTCCATTATCTTGACCTCCGAGGGAAAAGAAACAAGCATTGCTAACGATTTTGTGCTGGCATTGACCGGTTACAAACCAAATTTTCATTTTTTAGAGCAACTTGGGGTGCAGATCAGTGATGATGAAAAACGCTTACCGACCTATGATCCTGAAACCATGGAAACCAATATCGACGGACTCTATTTGGCAGGCGTCATCTGTGGGGGAATGGAAACCCACAAATGGTTCATTGAGAATTCAAGAGTGCACGCAACGAAGATCATTAAGGATATCACCAACCCCATCACCCAACCCAATACATGAGCACTATAGCATTGGCGATACATGGTGGCGCTGGAACCTTGATAAAGGGTATGATGACCCCAGAAAAAGAAAAGGAATATAGGCAGGCGCTTTCCAACGCCTTGGACAAAGGCTACATAGCGCTAGAACAGGGACATTCTGCCATCGAAGCCGTCGACCAGGCAGTGAGCACCTTGGAGGATTCCTATCTTTTCAACGCAGGAAAGGGAAGTGTGTTTACGGCCAAGGGCACCCATGAAATGGATGCTGCCATCATGGAAGGCAATACCTTACAGGCCGGGGCCGTTTCCTTGATTTCAGGAATCAAGAACCCTGTTCAATTGGCCCGCGACGTCATGGAGAAAAGTGAGCATGTTTTTTTAGCCGGTAATGGAGCCATGGAGTTTGCAAAAAGTTTGGGGTACGCGCTAGAGGAAGATTCCTATTTTTATGACGAATTTCGATACCGGCAATGGTTGGACATTAAAGATAGCGGTACCTTTCAATTAGACCACTCCTCCAAAAAAGACGCTAAATTCGGAACGGTTGGTGCCGTTGCCTGTGATCAGCATGGGAATATTGCGGCAGCCACCTCCACGGGTGGGATGACCAATAAGAAATACGGACGCATTGGCGATAGTCCGGTCATAGGTTCCGGTAATTATGCAAACAATGCGACCTGCGCCGTTTCGTGTACCGGGAGCGGAGAATTCTTTTTAAGGGCCGTAGTCGCTTATGACGTTTCTTGCTTAATGGAATTCAAGGGACTATCGCTCAAAGAAGCTTGTGATGAAGTGATTCATAATAGACTTCCCAAAATCGGTGGGGATGGGGGGCTTATTGCTATCGATTCCAAGGGAAATATTGCAATGCCCTTTAATACTGAGGGCATGTACCGCGGTTTCAGAACGTCTCACGGTAGCACATCGATCATGATTTATCAAGATTAAACATAGGGCGCATCCAAGGGCAATACTTTCAACTTCCGTTTTCTGATGTTAAAGCGGTCGCCATTTGCCAGTATGTGCACCTTCAGGTTAGAAAGGGAAATCGGTTCGCCATCCTCTAAAATCTTTTGATTGTTATGTTTTAACCTACTTGGATCAAAAAGAATGATCATTCCAGACCCGATGACTTCGAACGTATTGCATTTTTTGATGACCAGGCCGGTATCTTCCGCAAGGCCGACCCCTAAAAGCCCAGGAAATTTTGCCACTGCCTCCGCCAACCTTCCGAAACGCCCT
Organism: Maribacter sp.; assembly: GCA_049793635.1. GTDB lineage: Bacteria > Bacteroidota > Bacteroidia > Flavobacteriales > Flavobacteriaceae > Maribacter. Next base: position 6,162 of record JBARCC010000446.1, read on the forward strand.
CTTTGTATAAAATGGGAATCAATAATTAGTTTGGGTATAAAACCCATTCCTGCACCCATCCCTACCGCACCTTTTAGCAGCGACTCCTTGCTGCTGCCTCCGGTGATCATATCGGCAGACATGCACATTGCCCCAGCACTCGTGCCAGCGATTACGAAATGTGCATCATTCTGGTAACGCCTTATTAAAATTTTATGCAAGGTGGTTCCGCCAATGAATTTGGTGATTTTGGATTGATTCCCTCCCGAGAACATCACACAGTCGGCTTTTTCCATTAAGGCGATATGTCCCGCCTCCTCCGATTGCTCCTTTGTACGAATATCCATAATGGTAACGTTCGTGCATTTTAATTTCCCAAAAGCGGCCAAATAATTTTCGCCGATAAGTTCTGGAATGCTCGATGCCGTGGGTATTACGATTATGCAAGCCTCTTTTCCCCCGCTCTCTTTCACCACCCTGGCCAAAATTCCCTCATTTATGAATTCCAGCGAATATTGCTCGGTATTCTCACCTCCTTTATCCTCATTGCCACCAATCGGTATTAATGTTCCTTTCACAACCATATATACATTTTTTGGGGTACAAAAATACAGTTCTAATCTTAAAAAAAATCATATCTTATGTTCTTTACAAAAAGTCACAAAAAAATCCGCTACATGAAAATCAGAAAGATAAATGCCATGAGGGGCCCGAATTACTGGTCCGTTAAAAGGGAAAAGCTAATTGTAATGGTTTTGGATCTGGAAGTTATGGAAGATTATCCTACGCATAAAGTCCCCGGTTTTGCAGACCGTTTGAAAGCCATGTTCCCAAGCATGTACCAACATAGATGTTCGGAGGGCTGTGAAGGTGGTTTTTTTATGCGCGTCGATGAAGGTACGTGGATGGGGCATGTCGTAGAACATATTGCCTTGGAGATACAGACCATGGCAGGGATGGATACCGGATTCGGTAGAACCCGAGGGTATGGCGAAAAGGGAGTATACAACGTCGTTTTTTCCTATATCGAGGAAAATGCGGGAAGATATGCGGCAAAGGCTGCCGTAGCCATATGTGAGGCCTTGATTGCGGCGAAGGATTATGACCTAGACCCTGACCTGCAAAAAATGAGGGAGCTCAGGGAGGCCGAACGTTTAGGCCCGAGTACAGGTTCTATCGTAGAGGAAGCGGTAAGCCGAGGGATTCCTTGGATACGTCTCAACAAATATTCGCTGTGTCAATTAGGGTACGGTGCCAACCAAAAAAGGATCCAAGCGACAGTGACCAGTGAAACCAGCAGTATCGGGGTGGAGCTGGCCTGTGACAAGGAAGACACCA
>JBARCC010000447.1:0-1661 GCA_049793635.1 Maribacter sp.
AGGTTTAAACCTTTCAATCGCTCTTGTTGCCATGGTTTCACTACCAATATAATCTTTCACTGCAATTTGCTTTATAGCCATGTTTAGAAACATTTTGCCTGAAAGCTTTAAGTTCAGCTCATTTTCATATAATTGTTGAGCTTCCGAATAGTAATAATAGGCACTGTCATTTATTGCGTAAAGGTTGAAAAAATCAGCTAAACGCACATATGATTGAGCAAGCGAAGATGAATCTTTTACAGTTTTATTTAATTCAATAGTTTTCTTGATTATTTTTCTAAATACGACGCTATCGAAATTAAGCGGAAATTTTTCAGATATTAAATTATAATATTTCGATTTTAACGAATCGGTTCTGTTTAACCCAATTTTACTTTCTGCTTTTAAGAGTAAGTTTAATCTTTCATCGTCGTTTAAGCTTAAATTTTCACTTTCCATTATCAAATAGGAAAGACTGTCGGAATAGATTTTTTCCTTTATTTCAGTTCCCTTTTTAATATCATTTGAACATCCTGCTAATACAGTGAAAATCATCACGATACTCGCTTTTTGAAAACCTTTTCGAACTTTAGACTTCATTAAAAGCAAGTTATAAAAAAAGCCTTGAACAATATTATTCATGGCTTTTTTTATTATTATTATTTTGTAATCTTATGCTATCATAGTGGTCTTGCCAATCGGACCTGTATAACAATCACTACATGCAATCATTACATCATTTATAAAATCAACGCCTACAGATGTACCGGTTGCTAAATATGTTACCATTCCTAGTGCTGCTACTGCTACTGCAAAAATTTGTGTACCTTTTTTCATGTTCGTTTGTTTTTAGAGGGTTTTTATTTATTTCTTTGATAAAGGTAATAGTCTTCTTGTGCAGAAAAAATGCTATTCCACGGCCTTTAGTGAACAGGCTGTTTCTGAGAGTAAACGAACGGTTTTTGAGAGAATTCTCTAGTTTAGGGATGAAAATGTATTTTTCGATAACATTTTCTTAAGTGCCAACATGTTCTCGCGATACGATTTAGAGAAGGGCAATTGTGTGTGGACGGTTTTCAACGCACAGATCGATTTGCCGAAGTTGATACGCGATATATAATGGGTATTCACGATGTAACTCTGGTGGATTCGCATAAAGTGCTCTGGAAGGGTATTCTCAAAGGTTTTCAGCGTTTTGTATGCATTGGTGACGCTTCCGTCTTTCATAAAAAACTCCGTGGTATTATTGTCCGCTTTTAAATAGAGGATGTCGTTGGTGTTCAGGTATTGAAAATCTTTATATGATTTTAAACACAACGTGGTCGGAGCTTTTTCCTTGGGTACCCTTTTCTTAAGCTTTAGCAAGGACTTTCGGATATCAAATTCATTATAAGGCTGCAACCAATAATCGTAAAATCCGTTTTTAATCGCATCGTACGCATAGTGTTTGCTAGAGGCGATACCGATCAGTAATGGCAATTGGTTGATATATTGATGTATTTCCATCACCATTTGAAAGAGCGTATTCGCATTTTCGTTAAGGTTGATAAAAACGATATCGGGGGTGTACTTTAGAATATCGTTGAGGCCATCAGTGGCGGTGCTGGAGGTGTTGATGCATTCAAAATCGCCGTATTCGTCCAAAAATGCATGCAACTGCAAATTCGAAACCGCATCAGAGT
>JBARCC010000448.1:0-2514 GCA_049793635.1 Maribacter sp.
GAATGGGTCTCTGCATGTTATTTCCATTGGGCCTGCTCCTGGGTAAGTCCTTTAGTGCCCATTTTAAGGGGAACGAACCAATCTTGATCGGAATGGGCCTGTTTAAGCTGCTGCAGAAGTACGTGTTTATTGAAGTCCGTCGTCCCTTCCTGGGGGTAGAGCCTGAAACAGCAAACAAAAATTACGATACAACACAGGGTTTTTATAGTTGCCTAATGTAACGTGGAAGTTACAAACCTATTGGATACCGCGCGATAGAAGAGTAGCGTAAATGTCATCTTCAAAAGTTCAACGCTACTATAGGTTTTTCATAGGTCGGTGTTGACCCCCAATCTCTAAAATACAAATTGAATCGAAAAATAGACCATAGGTTTTATCTATTAAAAAGTGGTTTTTAATAAAAGTATTAATAGTAATTTTACTATTCAAGGAAAAATGAATTCTAAAATAAAGATAATTATGAGTGATACCAATGGAAAAGGTGGGGCGTGGGAAGCGAACGATTCCGACATAGCAAGTTGCCCGTTCCTGAACGGAGAGATGAGCAAAGCAGCTGGTGGGGGAATGACCAACAGAGACTGGTGGCCGAATATGCTGAACGTGAATATTCTTAGGCAGCATTCCGAAAAGGCAAACCCAATGGATGCTGACTTTGATTATAAGAAAGAATTTGAATCTTTAAATCTCGCAGCGGTCAAGAAAGACCTTGCCGATTTAATGACCGACAGTCAAGATTGGTGGCCGGCAGATTACGGACATTATGGACCTTTCTTCATACGCTTGGCATGGCATGCCGCGGGTACGTATCGAATTGCCGACGGCCGTGGCGGTAGTGGTTCAGGAAGTCAACGGTTCGCACCTTTGAACAGTTGGCCAGATAACGCCAACTTGGACAAGGCCCGTTTATTACTATGGCCTATCAAACAAAAATATGGGAACAAGATTTCTTGGGCCGATTTGTTCATTTTGGTTGGAAACGTGGCCCACGAAACTATGGGGTTGCCCATGTTCGGTTTTGCTGGCGGTCGTGAAGATATTTGGCAGCCAGAAGAGGACATTTATTGGGGTTCTGAAGCGGAGTGGCTCGGAAGCAAGAAAAGGTACGACAATGGCGTGGGAGAACTTGAAAACCCTTTAGGTGCCGCACATATGGGGCTAATTTATGTAAACCCAGAGGGGCACAACGCAAATCCAGACCCAAAAGAAGCTGCACATTACATTCGTGAAACGTTCGGCCGTATGGCCATGAACGATTATGAAACCGTGGCGTTGATCGCGGGAGGCCATACCTTCGGTAAAACGCATGGTGCGGCCAATGACGGGGAATATATCGATAGTGAGCCTGCGGGAGCACCCATCGAAGCACAGAGCATGGGTTGGAACAACCGGTTCGGTTCAGGAAAAGGGGCAGATGCGATTACTAGTGGTTTAGAAGGAGCATGGAGTCAAACGCCAACACAATGGAGCCATAATTATTTCAAGAATTTATTCGGTTTTGATTGGGAACTGACCAAAAGTCCGGGCGGGGCATGGCAGTTTAAGCCTGTTGGCGACGCAGGCGCGGGAACAGTGCCCGATGCTCATATCGACGGCAAGACCCATCAACCCTTTATGTTAGTGACCGATATCTCGTTAAAGGAAGATCCGGCCTATGAAAAAGTGTCAAGGCACTTTTTAGAAAATCCAGAAGAATTTGCCGATGCCTATTCTCGTGCGTGGTTTAAGCTAACGCACCGCGATATGGGACCTGTTTCCCGTTACTTGGGGCCTGAGGTACCTCAAGAGGAATTGTTATGGCAAGATCCGGTTCCTACGGTAGATTACGAATTGATCAATGATACAGACGTATCGGAACTGAAAAAGCACATATTGGCTTCCAATCTTTCGATATCTGAGTTGGTCGCTACCGCTTGGGCCTCTGCATCGACCTTTAGGGGAACCGACAAACGTGGTGGTGCCAATGGTGGGCGTGTTCGGTTGGCGCCCCAAAAAAATTGGGAAGTCAACAAGCCAAAGCAGTTGGCGAAGGTTGTAGATACTTTGGAGCGTATCCAAAAGGAGTTCAATGATGCCCAATCGGGCAACAAAAAAGTCTCTTTCGCCGATTTAGTGGTCCTTGCCGGTTCAGCTGCCGTTGAGAAAGCGGCCAAAACTGCTGGCCAGGAGGTAAGGGTACCTTTTACCCCAGGCCGAACGGATGCTACGCAAGACATGACCGATGCAGAGTCATTTGAAGCGTTAGAGCCCAGAGCAGACGGTTTCAGAAATTATAACAAGAAGAACAATACCATTAAGGAAGAGGAAATGCTTTTAGATAGAGCCAATCTTTTGACCTTGACCCCAGGGGAACTCACTGTATTGTACGGGGGTCTCCGTGTATTGGATATAAATTATGATGGTTCTAATAACGGAGTATTCACAGATCGACCTGGAGCATTGACCAACGATTTTTTCATGAATCTTTTGGACATGCGTACCACTTGGAAATCCATCAATGAAGAGGATACCTTATTC
>JBARCC010000449.1:0-6628 GCA_049793635.1 Maribacter sp.
GTTTTAGGTTTACTGCTAACGTGACTAGAAAGCATTTATTACTTAGCAGTAGCCCATTTAGTTATTGATGATGAACGTCCAGATATTTAGATATAACAAGAAATCCATTGTGAAAATCTGTTATAGGGATAAAGAAATTTTAGTGAAATACCATTCCACACACATTACATTCCCCTCCTACTGTCGGCTCGTAAAATAAGTGTTTATACATGGCCGATTTATTGTTTTTTAAAAAAAATTCATCAACCTCGGAAAGAAGCAATTTTGCTTGTTTCAAAATTGGGTCCTCGGTTACATTACCTTTTGAGGAGAAGGTTTTTAGAAGAAAATTTTTTCAGGAACTGCAGTAGCAATTACCCCGGCGTACCAACCCGCCCAGAAAACAAAAGGTCTCCGAGACCTTTCCTTTTTATGCCGTACCCAAGCAAAGTGTCATAACGCAAGACTTTATGGTCCAATACTATTGCCTTGTAGCTTTAGGGGTAAATGTTGCTTGTTAGCGATTACGATAGCTTCTGAAAATGAAGTCCAAATCACCTGCATATCGAGAAGCTAGGGTTTAAAAAGGCTTATGGATATACTAGTTCAACTATCTATTTCGGCACATGAAACTACCTTTTGTAAACCTTTACCCAATCTACTTTCATCGTAGCCGTATCTGCAAAATTTGTAGCATCTGAATCAGAGAAGAAAAATCCACCTACCGCTAGATTGAGTATAATAGAATGCTTTTTGCCGAAAAACTCGGTCACATAGTTTTTAGCATTTGCAGTGTACGTATGTATTACTTGGTCATCAAACCTTATTTCCAGACTATTAGAGCGCCAAATGAGTTCGTAGACATGAAAGTCTTCGGTAAGATCAGTATTTACTTGGTGTACTATTTCAGTATCCTCATTTCTGGTAATGGGTGTATTCGCGGTAGGACCATAAAAAAGATTGGACTGAAACTGCATGGGTTGGTTACCCCGAGCTTCCAATATATCAATCTCCCCATTTGTAGGCCAAGGATCGGACGTACTCCAAAACGCAGGCCACATTCCATTTCCTTTTGGGAGCTGAATTCTCGCCATAATACGGTACTCAAGTTCGCCTTGCGCATTCGAGGGACCAAACATGGATAAGGTCTCCATCCTAGCAGATACATATTCAAAATCTTTTGGGGTATCGTCAAAGGGAAAGGTGGCACCTGTTACTTCTTCTCTTTGGGAAGTAATGGTTAATATTCCGTTCTCTAAAGACGCCTGCTCTTTCTGATAGAGCTGCACCTCATTATTGAACGCTCCTGATTCCCATACGTTCCATTTTGAAAGGTCTGTATCGAAATTCTCCTCAAATACTAGATTCCATGCTGTGCCGACCGTTGGTTCTGTGGCAGGAGTTTCCGAGACAGGTTCTTGTATTGCTATCTCGGGGTTGTCACCTCCATTACAGGCGATTAAAAGCGTAAGGTACATGAACAATACCGTTATGTTTTTCATAAATTGTACAGATATGCTTTAAAATTGGTCAACCATTATTTCCAAAACTTACGTAACTCTTATCTTGGAATGAAAGGTATGATGGAAGATAGATTTTCTCTACTCTATGCTTGGTTTAATAATACAATCTAAAATCCAGCAATTTGCAAACATTGTAATGCCGTTGATGTAACTCTTCCACAACATCGAACATATTGTCATCTTCTTTAAACAAGTTGAAGAAGGCTTTATCTAGATTTGAGCTACTGAGTCCATTGAATGGATTTCCATAGCCGGAAACTGCTTTTGCGTTTGTGATATCCAAAAAATATTGTGCTTCTTCTTCGTCCAAATCCAGCACCTTTGCATTTGAAAAATGCAAAATCTTTCCTTTTAACTTTCCTTCAAAAAGTTCTGCAATTTCTTGTAAACTATAGTAGTAATCATTTAAACAAATACTATTGGCTTCCCCGGTCATCACCAAATAGATGATTTCATAGTCCTTAAAATAATGATCGTCCAAGACCAAGGCATTTAAGCTAGCTTCTAGCCCTTCAATGGTGTCACAGTTTTGATAAATACTGGCCACACCGTATTGCAAGGCCAAATGTTCCAGACTCTTCTGTGTTTCAGTAACCGTGTCCGTTTCTATATCAGGAACGGCTTCTAAACAGTAAATGAAATTATCTGCATCTAAAGAATGCTCTTGGGGTAATTGCTGTCTTTTCGCTAACAAATCTCAAAATTTATGCTAATGGTATTCGACACAAAATTAAGGCAACTCTTTTATTCTTCTATGTGTTTTCCTATAAAATACTTGGTGAACGATGTCTAGCCATGATATAAAACCTACTATGAACAATATCACATTGTTATTATTCGATACACGTACCTTCAGGCAGGCATTGCCACTTCGCTCCTCCCGTCGGTCTGTCAATATGAAATTTATAACCCTATCAAAATAATTGTTGAGAAGAAAATTTATAGGAAGTCAAATACCAAATATGCCAGCGCGCCAACCCGCATAAAAAGAAAAGGTCTCCAAGACCTTTCCTTTTTATGCGGTACCCAAGTAAGGTGTAACCATCCTAGATGATATCACATAGCGGTAGGGTACATCTAAATCCATTGAATTCCTAACGCCATAATCGGTCAGTACATGTTAACCTTGGCGTTTCACAGTATAAGTCACTAGCCAATGATAGGCTCGCTTGTATATTCTCTAAACAGCCCCTGGTACATATAAGGATTTCTAGCTACCCTATATCTATACCTGCCTCTAGCCAATTCTAGTATTTTGGTATGCGTGTCATTTACTACATGCACATGTCCCATTTCGTGACATAGCTCATGAATTATAAGATCCGCCCGCCTATTTAGACTAGTAGAATCAAAGAACCGTTCACACATATGAAAACGTATGACTGGACTTATATACCTAGCTCCCCTACTAGCTCCACGCCTAGTATCGGCACAAATGAAATCTTCTTGTTCATGAAAAACTACGATTATTCTTCTGTTTTCAAGCCATTTTCGTAGTTTAGAAACTCGCCTGGCAATACGTCTTAATCGTCCAACTTCCTGCATGCCTATCCATCTTTCTATTGCTGGATAATCACGTATGGCTCGACTTCGTGCACGCCTACGTACATTTAATATGGCGTTGAAATCTTGCTCTACAAGTAATTGTATGTTTAAGGCATGTTCAAATGCCAAACTAATTTCATCTTTCTGAGCTTGCATCAATTCGTCTGAACGGTCTCTAAATAGTAGTGTTGCCATCTTTCTTATTTTGGTGTAAGCAATATTGTTGTTGATATCCCTAAATGGTCTGACATAAATCGAATATCATCCAAATCAGTTGCTCCGTCAGGACGAACCGTAAAAGGTCGACGTGGTCGTGTAAAGTCTACGGTAAACGCTGTGTTATTTGTTGAGCCTGTAACGAAAACATGATCGATAGCGGTAGGTCTGTCCGATGTCCTAGCATTGGGAACAACAGTATCATCGCAGTAGAATGGAAATTCTGGATCTCGTATTGGAACATTCGACTCAATTGGGGATGTTGTTAGATTAGCGGTGTATCCTGTACTTCCATTTCGTGTCCTCCATAAATCATTAAATCCAAGAACCGCAAGTACATCTTTCAATAGATTAAAAGCCGTTTTAGCACCTATCACTACATCGGTAACAGTACCATCTGCTAAAACTTGATGGTTCACCGCTCGTTGTAAATGATTTGGAAGATCACGAACCTCCGACCACTGAAGTATTTCATCAGCGATCAATAAACCACTTCGTTGATAACGATCTAGGTTAAAATCACCGCATAAAATATTAATATTCAAGCCTGGTCGACCCGGTCGCGACGTATCTCCTACTACCTTATCCTTCGTTTCCCATATAAACTTAACCAATTCAAATAACTGCCTGTTCTTTGCATCGCCCTCAGCATTCATATGTGTACTGTAGATATTTAGACTACTAGGTGTCCTTGACGGTTCGCCAGTAAATGGGGTAAGTACCGTGAGTAAGCATCCTTTCTTGGACATTTTATCCATTCCGGATTCACTTTTATATGCATAGAAATTTTTATGATGAATCTCATGGGTTCTCGATATGGTAACTAATCCGGACGAACCTAACATAGCGCGTAAATTTATCCAAGAAGCTCCTCCTGATTCATGCGCTACATAGGCGGAATCTGGCCATTCATTAAGAAGATCTTTACGCTCTTCCCGAAGCCAAACTTCTGATAAACAGCAAATGTCAAAATTATGAGCCGTAAACTCCCCTATTTCAGCATCCCTATATTCTACGGCAGGTTTTCTGCCAGCACCGGGAACATCCATCAGGTATGTATTGAATGCAAAAAACCTCTCAGTACTAAGATCAGGATGATTATGTCTTCTCCAAACCTCTCGGTAGGCATCGCCTTCTTCCAATAAATGCATCCCTAATAATTTCCGTAGACCCCTGGCTGTATCAACAGGATCCATAAAGACAGAGATTTCCCTAAAACTAGTTCTCATGATATTTGATTTAAGATGTTGATAAAGCTTCGATTCTTTCCTGTAAGCTATCAATCTGTTGTTTCATTACCGAAATGGTACTGATCAGTGAAGAATGCCCGAAATAACGCTCTATCCTAGGTATTTCGATAGCATCAATCTTAAGTATGCCCTTTATAGTTACCCCACCCGGATAATCACCATTATAATTTATGGTCAACCCGTCTGCATGGTCATGAACAAGGGCTCTCCGATGTCCTGATCCACTTCGTCTATCGGCATTATCCAATTTAATGTCATGAGCTAGTAATAATAGTTCTCTACCATCTACTTGGACAACACCTCTATCCAATAATTTAATATCACTTTCCATAATTTTTTATTTAAATTAATATTCACCTATTTATGCTATGGAAGGAATTAGGTTAACATTTTCTTTAAAAAATATAGGGCCTTTAGGAAGTCAACAGATGATAGAAAGCAATTTGTAATAAAATACCATGCACAGCTGCCTGCCGGCAATCAGGCAGGCTTTGCCCCCCTAAGGTCGATCGGTCAATACATATTTACTCACAAGTTTTTTATTTTTTTAAAGGAGTTCATAAAGCTCGTACCTCGGTTTCATTACCTTTTGAGAAGGTACTTTTTAGAAGAAAAATGTAAAGAAAGTGAAGTGCCGACTACACCAGCGCGCCAACCCACTGAAAAATAAAAGGTCTCCAAGACCTTTCTTTTTTATGCGGTACCCAAGTAAAGTGTCCCCATCCGACATTATATCACATAGCGATAAGGGATATGTAAAGCCATTAAATACCCATCTTGAATTTCTAATTGGATTTCTAACCCGTAGTAACATTTTCATTTAAAATCGTGCTCATGATCCATGCGATGCCGCAGCACCCCGGTAATGAAATTACACTCGCAGTTCACAAATGAAATGGAGTATCCGCCTTAGGGATGAATCATTCTAAGGCAGTATAGTACTTTACGGAAGAGTGTATCCAAAAGTGAAACCAACCGTATGATTAAGGGTTGTTACATCCTTACTAAATTCGACCGACCGGTATTTTCTAGTTAATTTGGGATAGGAGACTACAGGGTTTTCACCTCTTTACCATGCCCAATGAATGAGACCAAACACCTTCAATTGAGGAAAACAAGCAATTGTGCTTGTAGCATTAGTATTTTCAAATTTCCATAGGTTACTTTTTTTTTGACAGCGGATAAAGGCGTCACCTACATTTTTTTCTTCTTTTTCTCTGCGTCACGTTTAGGAAGCGCATTCGACGTTTGGGCGAGATAGTTTGCCAATACTTTTTCGACCAGCTCCTCTTTGGTCAGATGATGGAATATGGTTTTTACATGGGTTCTTACTTCTTCGGAAACTTCACGATTGGGTTTGGTCTTGAAAATTTTCTTTGCCCACAATACGGTATTGTGATTTTCGATATGTTGGGCATTCACTTTTTTATAGGCATGAAATGTAATCCCCAACTCCTTCTCAAATTCCGCTATTTCAAATACTTCCTCTTGTTGCAATACGGTCAGGGAAAGTCCGCCCGCTCCCGCCCTTGCGGTACGCCCGCTTCTGTGCACATAGGCCTCATAGGTGTCCGGCAAATGATAATTGACCACATAGGTAATCTCCTTTACATCGATACCACGGGCTGCTACATCGGTAGCGACCAATATAGCGATATGACCTTCCCTGAACTGACCCATAATACGATCACGGATGCCTTGTGCAAGACTTCCATGAAGGGCTCCTGATGGGTATTTATGAATGGCCAGGTTTTTTGCCAACTTGTTCACTGCCGCCTTTGTCTTACAAAAAATAATACCCCGCTGGCCTTCCTTCGTACTTAGAAAATGCATCAGAACCTCCAGTTTTTCAATGGGTTGCACAACAACATATTCATGCTGAATTCCCTGATGGCCAAGTGTTGCCATATCTGCCGCAACCTGAACTACGTGTTTGGACATATAGTTTTGGATGACCTGTTTCACCGCACCTGGCATTGTGGCCGTGAACAACAATGTTCGCCGTGCTTTGGGAATTTCTTTGATGATCAGATCTAAATCCTCCTTCAAGGCACTGACCATCTCATCGGCCTCATCAAGCACTAAATAGCGTAGCCCTTTCATATCGATGGCCTC
>JBARCC010000450.1:0-2285 GCA_049793635.1 Maribacter sp.
GATGAATCTTAATAAAACGCCGGTTTAGTGATTTTAGTCAATATATAGTATTTTTATTCGTTAACCGTTGAAAATCTACAATGCAATCGTTCCATATCCATCTATTTGCACTTCTAGGCATTATCCTCATTCTAAATTCTTGTGAAACTAAAAAACCCAAGGAAATTCCTTTGGTCATTCATCAAGATAGCACCTCGTTGCTAACCAATGCAAAACTAGCAAGAGAAGGAATCTCGGCGACCGTTGCCGACGGACTACAGCTGACCCTTTGGGCAACGGATTCATTAGCTCCGGATCCTATTGCCATGGATATCGACAAGGATGGAAAAGTGTATATCACCCGTTCGAACAGAAATAAGAACTCTGAATTTGATATTAGAGGCCATAGAGATTGGATGACGGAATCCATCGGTTTTGAAACCGTTGAGGATCGTAGAGCCTTTTTACACAAAACCTTCGACCCTGCATTAAGTAAGAAAAATGAATGGTTTCCAGACCTTAACAACGACAGTATTCACGATTGGCACGATTTAACGGTAGAACAGGATGAGGTGTGGATGTTGGAGGATACCGACCAGGATGGGATTGCAGATATTTCAACCCAAATCCTCAACGATTTTAACGACGAGATCAATGATCAAGCAGGTGCCCTTTTGGTAAGGGACAACGCTATTTTTGTGGGTATAGGGCCTGGCATGTACCGGTTGACCGATACCAACGGCGATAAAATATTGGACGAAAAAACCTGTATCGCTTCTGGTTTTGCCGTGCATATCGGTTTTGGTGGTCATGGAATGTCAGGTGCCATCGAAGGTCCCGACGGAAAAATATATTGGGGTATCGGGGATATCGGTGCCAATATCACGACCGTAGATGGCAAAAACCATAAATATCCCAACCAAGGGGTCATCGTTAGGAGTAATCCCGATGGAAGCGATTTCGAAGTGTTTGCACATGGACTGCGAAATACGCATGAATTCGTGTTCGATGCTTATGGAAATATAATTTCTTCCGATAACGATGGCGACCACAAAGGGGAAAGCGAGCGTTTGGTGCATATTGTAGAAGGTTCCGATGCCGGATGGCGCTCAAATTGGCAATACGGAAAATATACCGATCCCATGAACAATGGATATAATGTATGGATGGATGAAAAACTCTTTCTCCCCCGTTGGGAAGGCCAAGCAGCGTACATCATTCCACCGATTCAAAATTTTCATAATGGCCCTACGGGTATGGCCTTTAACCCAGGTACCGCATTGGGTAAAGCGTGGATGGACAAATTTTTTCTGGTGGAATTCGTTGGCGACCCCAGCCGCTCGAACATTTGGGCCTTCGATTTAAAGCCAAAAGGAGCTTCTTTCGAACTGAATACCGATGCCTCCATTTTGACCGGGGTGCTACCCACTGGTATTGATTTCGGCCCAGATGGAGCGCTGTACCTAGCCGATTGGATGAATGGTTGGGGTAGCAAAAACTACGGCAGGGTATGGAAATTAGATGTTACCGAGACCACTAATGATCTGGAACAGGAACGTTTGGAAACCCAAAGACTAATGACCCACAATTACGCAGATGATGATTCCGATAATCTGGTAAAATTATTGGGCTACGGAGATATGCGTATTCGGCAAAAAGCGCAATTTGAACTTGCAAAAAGGACTTTTTGGGGCTATCGGGCAATGGAGAAAGTGCTTAGAAACGAAGAGAACCAATTTGCCCGTATCCATGCCATTTGGGGCATCGGGCAAATCGCTGCCAATAGCATTCATAAGGCAAAACCACTGTTAGCGTTATTGAGCGATGCCGATCCTGAAATAGTAGCGCAAAGTGCGAAAGTAATTGGCGATGTACGCTATGCCCCTGCAGCGGATTCCTTAATAGCCTTAACGGCGCACGAAAACGACCGGGTCAAATTTTTCGCTGCCCAGGCCTTGGGCAGATTGGGAGATGAACGTGCTATCGATGCCCTGCTCGATATGATAGAGGCCAATAATGATAACGACGTTTATCTGAGGCATGCCGCTATTCTTGCGCTTTCCAGAATAGGAAAGCCAGAACCGATGCTTGCTTTGGCCACCAATGAGAACAAAAGCCTTCGCCTTGCCGCAGTATTGGTATTAAGAAAACTGCAAGACCCGAACATTGCCACATTTCTAAACGATGCCGACGAATATATCGTTACGGAAACAGCCAGGGCCATTAACGACGATTGGTCGATCGTCGACGCCCTCCCCGCCTTGGCGAGTACGCTAGACAATGAAGAGTTGTCCTCAGAACCCTTA
>JBARCC010000451.1:0-2566 GCA_049793635.1 Maribacter sp.
ACAGTTTACTAATATAACCTCTGAAGCTATTAGTGATGATACTAAAACAGTACTACTTTTAGAAAAAGGACAAACACTTTTTTGGAGAGCAATAGCGTCTGATAATCAGAATAACAGAAGTAATTACAGTACATCTTGGGAATTTTATACAGAGGGAGAACCAATCGTAAATCAATTACCATTTCAACCTGAATTAGTCTATCCTAATTTGGATGAAACTATTTCAGAAAGTTCGATTGTATTGTCATGGAACGGTTCAGATGCTGACAACGATGATTTGATATATGATATTTATTTAGGCACTACTTTAAATGCGCCATTAGTTGCAGAAGATTTACAAACCAATTCTTATGAGATATCATTGACTCCTAACAGTTTGTATTATTGGAGAGTTGTAACTAAAGACGTAGCTGGTGGAGTTACTATCGGTCCGGTCTGGAGTTTTAGAACAGAATGATGAGTTTGTTTTCGAAATACCATTCCACACACATTACACTCCCCTCCTACCGTCGGCTCGTTTAATAAGTGTTCCAATACCTTTTCAGAAGAAAGTTTTTAGAAGAAAAATTTAAATGAAGTGTTGTACCAAATACTTTGCTTTACCCAAGCAAAGTGTCATGATGCAAGACATTATAGAACAAAAAAGATTCTATAATCCGACGTTATGTCAAATAGCGATAAGTTATAAGTAATTTCTATGTATTCCTAGTCTTTTTAAAGGTTCCGCTCATAGTCCATGTGGTGACTTAAAACTCTAAGAATAAAAATTCCGCTTGCAGTTTGCAGATAGAATATCGTATTAGCCTTATAGGAGAATCTTTTCAAATCTTCAATACATTCTGAGGCATCTCGACCTAAATTCATATTCTCGGCAAGTACTTCAAATGTTTCATGCATATCATAAAAATACTTTTGCGCTTGAGTTAGTCCGAATTTATATATGCCAAACTCATACATTTCGGCCAAATCAATCTCAGCTTTGCTGGATAGCCTATAAACGCCCATCCTCCCGCATACGTGCTTCAACTTCTTTCATGATATCGGGTAACGATTTAGAACTAACACCACTTTCAAGCCCTTCAACTAGTTTCGCTTTAAGAGAAAGAAACTTGGCTTTGTTGGCCTGATCCTGACGCACAAGATTTCGTAGATATTCGCTATCATTTGTGTATTCACCCGCTTGGATTTGGGCTTTTATCCATTTATCCTGTTGTTCGGTAAAGGTTACCGTTTTACGAACTGTTGCCATGTTAAAATGTTTAAATTGTCATACTATTGGTGCAATTTAGCGAATTTTTGTAATAATCTAACAATATTAATACAAACCCATTCCACACACATCACACTCTCCTCCTACCGCCGGTTAGCGTAAAGAGTGTTTATTCATTGCTTATCTAGCCAGAATTTGAATTTCCACTCTTCTGTTTACCTTTCCTTTTGCTATATCTCTGGTAATAACCAACGGTTTTTGCTGACCCCATCCTTTAGTTTCAATAGCAGCTTTTGGAACGCCTTGCTCAACTAAGTAGTCTTTAGTGGATTTCACTCTTTTTTCGGACAATATTCTATTTTTTCTGGCATTTCCGATAGCCGTGTGTCCTTCTAAAAGAATTTTCATGTTGGGCTTACTTTTCATAATCTGGGCTAACTTATTCAATTCTGCCGCTGCCTCAAGCTTAATTTGCCATCGATTCAAGTCAAATATTAGATGTTGTAGCACGAACTTATCCTTAGTTTCTATCATCACGGCTATATCATCGCTTTCCTCAGGTGTAGCATCCTCTGCAAGAGCTGGATCAGTACCTATTACTATTTCCGTGATATCATTTGAAGTATGCATTATGGAATCTGTGACAGTTGTCAAGCAGTTAGACCATACCGCTTTATAATTTCCAAACTTGGTCAAAGGTATTTCAGTTCTCGTTTCATTCTCCAGTTTCTCACCATCAAAAAACCATTCCAAGGTATTTAAATTTCCAAAGCCGCCCGGTTTTACAACTTGGGTTTTAAGGTGAACCGTATCATTCTTCTTTTCTTTTTGAAATGCAATTTCTTGTTCCAAATCAGGATTTCCAACCTTTAGTACCGCAAAGGCGTAATCTCTGGAACAATTGGGTCTTTCTATATTATTTTTACACGAGTATTCTAAAGAACCGCCCATCGTAATATAATAAACGCCATCTTTCAACGGAGCTTGGAATTGATATTTTGATTTATTTTTCTTGAATTGATACCCCCCAAAGCTTTTGCCACAAACAGAGGTAAAATCATGAATACCCCAATAAACCTGTACGATACAACCAGGACAATAGTCTCCATTTCGACGGGATTCTATCTTAGTAGTTATTTTAACCTCAGCTCCTTTACTGACTTCTAAATAAGTAGTTTTTTGACCGTTCATCGTCACATTGGAAAATGTTATTTCCCTGTTGGCATAATCGATTTTTTTAATGGAAGGTGGTATATTGCTTTTTTGTGCTGCTAGATTCTGGTAGCAAAATGAGAAGAGTAGGAGAAAAAAAAGCATTTTTTTCATATGATATGATTTTATCCTTTGGGTTTTAGG
>JBARCC010000452.1:0-7241 GCA_049793635.1 Maribacter sp.
CGGCCAAATGTCATGTATATGTTGCCCCGGCGATGGATTTGGATATGTACAAGCATCCGAGCACCAAAAACGCTTTGGAAAAATTGAAGGCATTCGGCAATCGCATCATACCGGCTACAAGCGGTGAACTTGCCAGCGGTCTGCATGGGGAAGGGCGTATGGCCGAACCTGAGGACATTGTCACGTTCATTGAAATGGATTTACGGAAAAACCTACCCCTGTCAAATAAAAAGGTGATGATTACCGCGGGACCTACACACGAAGCGATCGATCCGGTACGCTATATCGGGAACCACTCTACAGGGTTGATGGGTTTTGAGTTGGCCTCCGCAGCGGCCAAATTAGGCGCGGAGGTGGTTTTGATAACCGGCCCCACAGCCTTGAAGATGATGCATACCAGTGTGAAGGTGGTACCTGTGGTAACGGCAGAGCAAATGTACCAAAGCTGCCAGCGATACTTCAAAAACGCCGATATCGTCATCTGTGCGGCTGCAGTGGCAGATTACCGGCCTAAGCAGGCCGCGGAACAGAAAATAAAGAAATCCGAGAAACACCTCGTGCTAGAGCTGGTAAAGAGTAAGGATATCCTCATGGCATTGGGGGAACAAAAAACGAATCAATATTTGGTAGGTTTTGCTCTGGAAACCGAAAACGGACTGGAGAACGCAAAGGGGAAATTAAGACGCAAAAATTTAGATGCAATCGTTCTCAATTCTATGCAGGACAAAGGCGCAGGTTTTGGGGGCACGACCAATAAAATTTCTTTTATAGATACCAATTCCGACATAACCACGTTTGAACTAAAGACCAAGGCCGAGGTTGCCATGGATATTTTCAATGAAATTATTAAAAGACATGATGCGTAAGCTGGTTTTGCTCTTGATTTTTTGTGCTTTCGGTTACCTTTCGACCGCTCAGGAATTAACCTGCACCATCACGGTAAATTCAGACCAGCTTTCCCAGGGGGATTTGCCTATTTTCAAGACCTTGCAGCGCTCATTGAACGATTTTATAAATAAGACCAAATGGACCAATAGGGTCTATAAAGAGAATGAACGCATAAATGCTCAAATGTTCATCACCATTACCGAATACGAATCCAATCGATTTAGCGGGAATATACAGATTCAATCGTCAAGGCCCGTATATAACACCTCTTATTCGACTCCGATTTTTAATTACAAAGACAATCAGCTCAATTTTCAATACATTGAATTTGAGCCTTTGATATTCAACGATAATCAGTTCGAGTCCAATTTAATGAGTGTTATCGCATACTACGCATATATCATATTGGGGCTCGATGCGGATACGTTTTCATTGGAAGGCGGTACAGAATTCTATAGAAAGGCACAGAATATCGTGACCTTGGCCCAAGGCAGTAATTCTTCGGGATGGAGCCAAACGACCGATTCCAATCGCAGTAGGTTCGAATTGGTGGATAATCTCTTATCCAATACCTACAGAGAATATCGCATTGCGATGTACAATTACCACCGTAAAGGCTTGGACATCATGGCCGATAATAACAGCACTGGAAAACAGGTAATTGCGGGGACCATGAACCTCTTTCAGGCCATGATCAATAGAAGGCCGAATGCCTTTTTAATCTCTACCTTTTTCGATGCGAAATCGGAAGAGATACAAAACATATTTTCCGACGGCCCAAAAGTGGATATCGTAAAGCTTAAGGAAACCCTTAATAAAATCGCCCCTTTGTACGCCAGCACTTGGAACGATATTAAATATTGAGCCTTTTTTCAAAACGGAATATAGATTACCTTTGGGTATCCAAAATTCTAAATAGTGCTTTCCACCCTTTCCATTACCAATTATGCCCTTATCGATCGTCTAGAAGTGGATTTCGACAAAGGATTTACCGTGATTACCGGTGAAACCGGAGCCGGTAAATCCATTTTGCTAGGGGGTCTTTCCTTGGTGCTGGGCAAACGAGCCGATTTATCCTCATTACGTGTCAAGGATGAAAAATGCATTATCGAGGGAACCTTCAAGGTGGGCAATTATGGGCTACAAGAGTTTTTCGAGGAAAACGATTTGGATTATGATATCCAAACGGTCATCAGAAGGGAGATTTTACCCAGTGGGAAGTCTCGCGCGTTCATCAATGATACCCCGGTTACCTTGGATGTGCTAACCCAATTGGGCGAATGCTTGATCGACATTCATTCACAGCATCAGACCATGCGATTGACCGAAAATGATTTTCAGTTGAAATTGTTGGATGCACTGGCGAATAATCAAAGCAGGTTGTTGGAATTCTCGAAGGGTTTAAAAACCTATCGCAAGGCTCAAAAGGAACTGGAACGTTTGATTGACGTTCAAATCACCGCGAACAAAGAGCACGATTATAATACGTTTCTTTTAAGCGAGCTTGAAGGCGCACCTTTAAAGGAAGGCATCGTTGAGCAGTTGGAGGAGGAGTATGAGCAGTTGAACAATGTAGAGCTGATCATGGAACAATTGTCGAAAGGAGATCAATTGTTCAACGATGAGCAAATGGGAATTTTACCCTTGGTGACCGAGATGCGTCAATCATTGGTAAAGCTGACTGATTTTGGTACCCAATACAAGGAGCTCTATCAAAGGGTTCAATCCGTGCTGATCGAGTTGGATGATATCAATGCAGAACTACAGCAAATGCACGAGGGTGTAGAAGCAAACCCTGATGAATTAGAGGTCGTAAGCGCAAAATTACAGGTGTTGTACAACCTGCTGAAAAAGCATGGCGCAGCAGATGTCACCGAGTTGATCACGATGAGGGATGCCCTCGCCGACAAGGTATTCGAGACCGCACATTTAGATGAAAAAATTTCACTGAAAACCCGAGAATTGAAGGATATGCAATCGGTTCTGGAAGAACAGGCTGTAGTCATCAGGGAGAAAAGAAAAGAAATCGTACCTGAATTAAAAGAAAAATTGGAAACCGATCTAGCCCAGTTGGGTATGCCGAGCGCATCGTTCGAAATCGGGTTACACCCTACCGATACGTTTTCCCCGACGGGTATGGACGAGCTGTCCTTTCTGTTTACGGCAAACCGGGGAGGCAGTTACGGTGAATTGAAAAAGGTCGCTTCCGGTGGAGAATTATCTCGAATTATGTTGGTCATCAAGGCTATTTTGGCGAAATATGAAAAACTACCGACGATTATGTTCGATGAAATCGACACAGGGGTTTCCGGAGAAATTTCCAATAAAATGGCCGATATTATGAAGAACATGAGCCATGACCTCCAAGTATTTTCCATTACCCACCTTCCCCAAGTGGCCTCAAAAGGAAATCACCATTTCAAGGTATTCAAGACCGAGGGAGCCGAGCGTACGATGACCAATATGAAAAAGCTGGACACCGAAGAGCGCATCTTGGAGTTGGCCCAGATGCTTGGTGGTACCGAGGTCTCGGATTCGGCGTTGGCACATGCCAGACAACTTCTGAATTGAAGGTTTACAGACCGCTACGAATCAATTTTAACATATTTTAGATATCTTTGAAGCATTACTTAAACATAAGAAACGACAACCATGGGATATAATCTATTAAAAGGTAAAAAGGGAATTATTTTTGGGGCATTGGATGAGAATTCGATTGCCTGGAAAACGGCACAGACCGTTCATGATGAAGGGGGGACGTTCGTATTGACGAATGCACCCATCGCAATGAGGATGGGCCAAATTGATGAATTGGCTAAAAAGACCGGTTCGCAAATTATCCCTGCGGATGCTACAAGTGTTGAGGATCTGGACAATTTAGTGGCCAAGGCGGTTGAAATTTTAGGGGGTAAACTAGATTTTGTCCTGCACTCCATCGGCATGTCGGTAAATGTGCGAAAAGGCCGCGCCTATACCGATGAGAAATATGATTTTACCGTAAAAGGTTGGGACGTTTCCGCACTTTCATTTCATAAGGTATTGCAATCGTTGTACAAAGCGGATGCGATGAACGAATGGGGCAGTATTGTCGCGCTGACCTATATGGCCGCCCAGCGTACGTTCCCCGATTACAACGATATGGCCGATAATAAAGCGTATTTGGAGTCCGTTGCACGTAGCTTTGGATATTTCTTCGGGAAAGAAAAGAAAGTACGGGTAAATACCATTTCCCAATCACCGACCGCCACTACGGCCGGTCAGGGAGTAAAAGGATTTGATGGATTTATCAGTTATGCTGAAAAAATGTCGCCTTTGGGAAATGCCACGGCCCAAGATTGTGCGGATTATACGATTACTTTATTCTCTGACCTTACCAAAAAAGTGACCATGCAAAATCTATTTCACGATGGCGGGTTTTCAACGACAGGGGTGAGTCAAGAAGTTATTGAGAAGTTTTAACCTTACTATTCGATCCGCTATTTCATGGGAATCAATGAGCTCGCTATGCGTTATTCTTTTATCATTCCCGTCTACAATAGGCCTAATGAAATAAAGGAACTGTTGGATAGCCTTACGCTGCAGTACTTTCAAGAGCCCTTTGAAGTGGTTATAGTCGAAGATGGTTCTACCATTTCTTCCGAATCCGTAATTGCAGATTTTAAAGATGCTTTGACCATTACCTATTTCAAGAAACCGAATTCCGGACCGGGCGATTCCAGAAATTATGGAATGCAACGGGCAAAAGGCAACTATTTCATCATTTTGGATTCGGATTGTATTCTACCGCCAGCCTATTTAGTGGAAGTGGACAAAAGCCTCAAAGAGAATTTTGTGGACTGTTTTGGTGGTCCCGATGCCGCCCATGCATCGTTCTCTATCGTACAAAAGGCGATCAATTACGCAATGACTTCTTTTTTAACGACAGGCGGAATACGTGGCAGAGAAAAGGCAGTGGATAAATTTCAGCCGAGGAGCTTTAATATGGGAATTTCCAAAAAAGCGTTCATGGATGTAGGAGGGTATGGCAATATACACCCTGGGGAAGACCCAGACCTCACAATACGTATATGGAACAAGGGGTATAAGACCAAACTGATATCGACGGCGTATGTGTTTCACAAAAGACGTATCGATTGGAATACATTTTACATTCAGGTCAACAAGTTCGGCATGGTTAGGCCTATTTTGAATCAATGGCATCCAAAAACGAAGAAAATCACCTATTGGTTTCCGACCCTTTTTTGTGTAGGATTATTGGGTTCTTTACTTCTAATGCTCTTTGGGTACAACTATCCTATACGCTGTTATGGGCTGTATGGGATAATTTTATTTGTAGACGCAGTGTTCAAGACTAAAAATCTTAAGGTCGCCGTGTTCGCTTTATTCGCTACAGGGGTACAATTTTTAGGATACGGGTATGGATTTTTAAAATCGACCTATTATCTTACCGTAAGCAATAAAGAACCTGAGCATCTATTTCCTAAATTGTTCTTTAAAACCAATTGATGAAACGCTTAATTCTATGGATCAGAACGGGGTTGAAAGAACGGAAAGTCAAGGTATTTCTAATTTTCCTGCTTTGCGCTACCTTGGCGTGGCTTATCAATAAGCTTTCCCAGACCTATACCATAAACACGAAATTCAATATCACTTATGTTAATGTTCCGCCAGAATATATTTTGGCCAACATTCCCAAAAAAGAGTTGCGGGTGCGCATCAAGGCGGTAGGTTTTCAACTTTTGGGTTACGGTCTGCAATCAAAGCAAATAAAGCTGGATGTTAGCAAAGTGATGAAAAAAGATTCTGTCTTCTACTTAAGTGAAGACCAGATTAGAATACAGTTGGAAACGGAATTGGACAATAGCAATGCGCTCGTCGATTTTGATAAGGATATCATTTATTTCGAATTCAGTTCGTTAGAAACAAAAAAAGTGCCCGTACAGGTCAAATCAGCCTTAACCTTTGCAAATAATTATATTTTGGAAGGCGAATTGAAGATATCCCCAGACTCGATTATCCTTTCCGGTCCTAAAAGTCAATTAGACTCTATTTCGGATATAAAAACACAGCTTTTGACTCTATCCGATTTAAGCGCCAACTTCAATAGGCAAGTAGCGCTTGAGTTACCAGAGGAATTGAACATTACCAAATTTTCAAAACGAGAGGTCAACGTAACGGGGGAGGTGGTAAAATTTTCCGAGCAGGTCATGGAAATACCCGTCACCGTAATCAACGTACCTGAAAACACCGTGGTACGTACCTTTCCGGAAATTGTAGAAGTGCGCTGCCAAGGTACCTTGAAGAGCTTAAAAGATTTAGAGGCAGGCGATTTTTCGGTAGTGGCCGATTACGCCAAAGTTTCAAAAGAAACAGGTAACCGATTGCCCATCTCCCTAGTTGATGTTCCTAAGACTTTGAACAACGCTTTTTTGGGTACCAACGAAATCGAATTTATATTGCGTAGAGAATGAAAATTGTCGGACTCACGGGAGGCATAGGTAGCGGGAAATCTACGGTAGCAGGATTTTTCAGAAAATTGGGGATTCCAGTTTACAATTCTGATGAAAGGGCTAAGAAGCTGATGAATACCTCCAAAGCGCTTAAAGAAAAATTGATACAGCTTTTTGGTGATATAGCTTTTGATAAGGGACAATTGAACCGCGACTACATCTCCGATAAGGTATTCAATGATAGGGCTGTCTTGGAAAAATTGAACGCCATCGTACATCCAGCGGTGCGAAAACATTTTAACAAATGGAGTAAACAACAAGATGCACCGTACGTGATTCAAGAAACCGCCCTTTTGTTCGAAAATAAGGGCCAAGACAAGTATGATAAGACCATTTTGGTCACTTCCCCCTTGGCATTAAGATTTGAACGCCTCAAAGCTCGTGATCAAAGTACAAAAGCACAGATTGAAGCGCGGATGAAAAATCAACTTAACGACGCCGAAAAAATAAAGCTTGCCGATTATCTCATTGAAAATATCGACCTCAACGAAACAGCGTTAAAAGTCAGCGAATTACATCAAAAAATCCTTTGCGAACCCTGATTACGACGCAATTTTAACATTTTTGTTAAGGTTAGGTTAAACGTAAGACCCTCTACCTCTATAATCTTTAATTTTATTCTTTTATGAACAAAAAGTTATTTGTGCTCTTAGTAGTTTTAATGAGCCTTTCTCTTATTGGTCTAATTTTCGTTCAGAGTTTCTGGATAAAGAAATCCATCGATAGTAAGGAGGAGCAGTTTTCGAGCAGTGTCTCCGAAGCCTTGAACAGTGTTACCAATAAAATTTCGGAAAGAGAAACCAAAAACTATTTCGATAGATATTTAAATGCAAAGGACAGTAT
>JBARCC010000453.1:0-2256 GCA_049793635.1 Maribacter sp.
TCCAGCCTATTGTTATTAATCTATTAAATCTATAGGGTAATATCATTTTTTAGCCTTTTTAGTAGGTGTACATTGAAAATATATTCTATTTTTGAAAACCCTACTAAATTAGTAGGTTATTAAAAAGACCTATAGAGATGATTGCAGACCAATTCATTTTTAATAAGAAAGCGGCCAAGAGCACCTATTCAGAGGACAAGTCGTCTGAAAAGCCCATCCGTAGTATAGCAAAGGCATTTAGTTGGCGAGTTATAGGAACCTTGGATACCTTACTTATTTCTTATATCCTCACCGGTAAGATAGCGCTCGCCGCATCCATTGCCTCCATCGATTTTGTTACTAAAATGGTACTTTACTTTTTTCACGAGCGGTTTTGGAACTTAATCAAATGGGGTAAATAATCACCTTACGTTATGGCACTTACAGCAGCACAAGTTCAAAAATTAAATATCCAATTTAAGGGAATCCCACCGGAAGAAATTATTTCATGGGCGGTAAAACATGGCAATACCCCAGTGGTAACCACGAATTTTAGACCGTATGAGGTAGCTATTCTACATGCCGTATCGGAAGTAAGCAATAGCATACCAGTTGTTTGGTGCGATACTGGCTATAATACCCCTAAAACGTATAAACATGCAGAGCAACTTATAGATAGACTTAAACTGAACATTAAATTATATGTGCCAAAACAAACAACGGCCCATAGGGATGCTGTAATGGGTATTCCCCAGATAGAGGATCCACGGCACGCAGAATTCACGGAGCAAGTGAAGTTGGAGCCTTTTAGAAGGGCTATGGCGGATTTTAAACCAGATGTTTGGTTTACGAACTTGCGTAAAGGCCAGACGGCTTTGCGTGATAGTTTGGATATTTTAAGCTTAAGTAAAGACGGGGTTTTGAAAGTGAGTCCGTTTTACCATTGGAGCGATACGCAGCTAGATACCTATTTGAAAAAATGTAAGCTGCCCAACGAACATAATTATTTTGATCCCACCAAGGTCTTGGCCAATAGAGAGTGTGGATTGCATACCTAAGAAGTAAACAAACGTATGGAGTTAAAAGAATTAGAAGTACCTACAAGTATTGGCGAAAACACCGCGCACATTAATGCATTGGAGAATGAAGCCATTTATATTATTAGGGAAGTAGCTGCACAATTTGAAAAACCGGTATTACTATTTTCAGGAGGAAAAGATTCAATTACCCTGGTTCGGTTGGCGCAGAAGGCCTTTTGGCCGGCAAAGATTCCGTTTCCTTTAATGCATATAGATACAGGACATAATTTCCCGGAGACCATTGAATTCAGGGACCGGCTTGTGGAAGAGTTGGGATTGGAACTTATCGTACGCAACGTACAGGATTCCATAGACCAAGGGAAGGTGAAGGAGGAATCAGGCAGATATTCCAGTCGGAATAGTTTGCAGACGACTACTCTATTGGATGCGATTGAGGAATTTAAGTTTGACGCCTGTATTGGTGGCGCTCGTAGGGATGAGGAAAAAGCGCGTGCAAAGGAGCGTATTTTTTCTGTGCGTGATGATTTTGGTCAGTGGGATGAGCGTAACCAGCGCCCAGAACTGTTCGATATGTTGAACGGTCAAATTGAATTGGGACAGAACGTACGTGTTTTCCCAATTTCTAACTGGACAGAGTTGGATGTATGGTCTTACATTAAGGAAGATGAAATTGAAATCCCATCCATCTATTTCGCCCATAAACGTAAAACCTTTCTTAGGGATGGTATGATTTGGTCTGCAGAAGACGATATCGTGTTCAGGGAAGAGGATGAGGTGGTCGAGGAGCGTATGGTTCGTTTTAGAACGGTGGGCGACATGTCTTGTACAGCGGCAGTTTTGTCCGATGCCGTCAGTATCGATAAAGTAGTGGAAGAAATCAGGGATTCCTCCATTTCTGAACGTGGAGCGCGAATAGACGACAAGCGCTCGGAGGCGGCCATGGAAAAAAGAAAACAACAGGGATATTTTTAAAGGCCCCCAAACCTCCAAAGGGGGAATTGGCTGTAAAGCGTAATAGGGGCAGAAATTTAGTTAACAATTAAAATAACTCCGGGTAAGAGTTCCTCCCTTTTGGGGAGGTCAGGAGTGGCTTATGGAAGTACTAAAAATAGCAACGGCAGGCAGTGTGGATGATGGTAAGAGTACCTTGATTGGTAGAATACTGTACGACACAAAATCGCTCACGAGCGATAAATTAGCGGCAATAGAAAAGACCAGTAAGCAAAAGGGGTATGAT
>JBARCC010000454.1:0-1992 GCA_049793635.1 Maribacter sp.
GTATAAAACCAATAACAACAACCCTAGCGGAATAAAAGTGCTAGGGATAAGGTGATCTTGAAAATCTGAGTAACTGAGTAAGACGAGCAAGGTCTCCACTAACTTAAAGAGATAAACGAACGATATAACATACAGCACATACTCAAGATTACGCATGGGTGGGTCGCTAAGCTCATCTTCCTTTATTTTGAACCAAAGAACATATAAAAATAGCAGGTGCACGATAGACAAGATTGGAAAAATATAATTATCTACTTTGAGAAAATAAAATTTGTTGGTATACAGGCCGTAAAAACTGAAGATGTTCAGCACGAACAAAACACAGATAGAAACTTTAAGCGTACGTGGCCACGTGAACATTTCCTTAATCAATTTCATATATACTTTTTTGTTTTATGGCCCCGAAAAACCAATGTTATTTTAAAAATGATATAGCGAAGAGCTTATTTCAGCGATTCTACAATCCAATAATTTTGTGTTCAGACAGATTGCCCAACCTTCTTTCTATTATTAAAAATCGTATTAATTTCATTCTTTTACGAAGACTGGATAACGCTTAATTGGTTTGATTTTGACGTGTAAGGTTTAATCAATTTAAAAGATAAACCTAATTCTAATTCGATATTACTGGATTTTCATAAGAATTACGCATATTTCGGGTAAAAGCAACAAATAACCGTTGAACAAGGGGCGCCACTTACCCCAACTTGTAGTATCAAAAAATAAAGTTCAAAAATCAAAGAATTTAAAGTGGACCTCACTTTATGCCTATTAAGTGTTGCTAGAGTTATGCTTGAAAGCGTACTCTTTCATGCAAGAAACCAGTACTTTCAAATAATTTGAAGTTCAAACGCGGTGCTTCTTATTTAATTCGATTGTAAATTCTATTTTTACGGGGATTAAAAAAGATGAAGAAAGTCGGATTTCAGTATTTGATACGATTACAATACTTGGGTTTCAGGTATAGTGGATGGCAAATTCAACCAAACCAGCGCACGATAGAGGGGATGTTGGTAAAGACCCTTCGGTTTATCTATCCTGATCGCAATTTTAAACTATTAGGTGCCGGTAGAACCGATGCTAAAGTATCTGCGTTAGATGCCGCTTGTGAATTGTTCGTTGAAGAAGAATTGGACGATGTAGAAAAGGTTCTATGGCTGTTCAATAAAAATTTACCCCCAGACATTAAGGCATGTAGTATACAACCAAAGAGGGCCGACGTAAACCTGATCATGGATAGTAAGCTTAAAGAATATGTGTACCTGTTTTCTTTTGGGCAAAAAAATCATCCCTACAGTGCCGCGTTTATAGGAAACTATATGGAAACGTTGGATATCGAATTGATGAAAACAGGAGCTAAATTGTATGAAGGTACCCACGATTTTTCGGTTTATACTGCTGAATTGAAACCGGATACAAAAAGCGTAAGAACCATAATTTCTTGTCAGGTAGAAGAAAACACATTGCTGACCGCTAGTTTTTTTCCAAACACAAGTTATGCGTTCAGGGTTTCAGGAAAAGGGTTTATGAGATACCAAATTCGAATGATGATGGGTGCTTTGATCCAACTTGGCAAAAACGAACTTTCATTAAAAGAGCTTGAACGTTCCTTAGAACCCAATTGTTCGCTAAAACTAACAACCATTGCCCCAGGCTCTGGCCTTCACCTTAATACCCTTGAATTCTAGTGAAGAAAATATCTTTTTCTTGCACTTTAAACACGATTGATACGCATGCGAAAAACTAAAATCCCTAAAATATCTTTCAAGAAGAAATCGAGGATTCAAAAGACCATCGGTAAAGCACCAGGTACCGTAACCTATTTGGGCAATAAAGAGATTTCTAAAAGTAACGTTCATGTTTTTGAATACGATGATTTGGATTACAGTGAATTTTTGAGTAATGAAATACAGGAAATCATGGTCTTCAAAGATTCTCCACTCACGTCATGGATCAATGTGGTCGGAATTAACGATGAGCCCTATATCGAGG
>JBARCC010000455.1:0-2777 GCA_049793635.1 Maribacter sp.
CATCATTGGCATGGTGGGCGGTCAGTGTGAACAAAAGCTGATGTTGCTTCATCAGCTGTTCAAACCACGTATACCTAAGCTGCCTCGCTGCCATTTGAACAGAGACCTTCTGTTGGTTTACATAACCGACCGTATCAAAATGGGATACATAGAAATCCGTCTCTACCTTATTGGCATAATTTCGTACGAATGCTTCATCCCCGTCACTTTCGGTTCCGCGTAGTCGGAAATTGCAATGTGCCAGCGAAAACCGAAATCCGCTTCGATGACAAAGTTCCGCCAAAACCATACTATCCAAACCACCGCTACAAGCAATCAAAAAACGATGCTCTTGCAACTCTGGGAAATGTAAACGGATATGATTTTGAAAGGCCTCTAACACGCTTCAAAGATAGTGAACTCCTGTTTTCCGTAATATCGAACCTACAGTAAACGATATGGATTTCATAACCTACGGGTTTAGAATCCGTTCAGATCGATTTTAGGTACCTATCTACCTTTTCCCGGTGTATGTTCGCCAATGCTGTATTGGAGATGCCTAAATCTTGGCTGAAGTTCTCCTGAAAATGGGGAAGCGAAAAAGTTTCCTTTACCTCGCCCTTGAACCTGTTCAACATTTTTTCTGCGGCCTCCAAGGCACCTTTTGCGCCGCGTCCTCCCTTTGAAGTGGACATCAGTAAAATCTTTTTACCCTCTAAAAATGAAACGTCCATCCTAGACAGCCAGTCCATTACATTTTTAAAGTAAGCGGAGGGGTAACTGTTATGTTCGTTTACCGAAATTATCAGCGCTGAAGCGTTTTTGATTTCATTTCTCAACTCCGATAACGCGTCCGAAAATCCGTGTTCCTTTTCATAGTCTTCACTATACATCGGAAACGGACGTTGGGCCATATCGCACAAGATGATTTTATGAGACTGTATCAAGGTAGCCGTATACCTCACCAGTGCGTAATTGATGGATGTGGAAGAATTACTACCGGCAAATGCTAAAATGGAACTCATGGCCTTATTTTTTACGAAATTATGAAATTCATGTAAATTGAAAATTTATGCCGTTTTTTTGTATAATTTTGCCCCTTTAAACATCCAAACATACTGTTTTATAAGTATATAGGATATAATAAAGGGTATGAACCAACCTAAAGCCAGATTGTATTTTTTAGATGCCATTCGTGCATGGGCCATTTTAATGATGCTTCAAGGTCATTTTATTGATGGCCTATTGGAAAATACTTTCAGGAATGACTCAAACCTATTGTTCAGCACTTGGAAATACTTTCGAGGCATTACGGCTCCCGTCTTTTTTACGGTTTCCGGATTTATTTTTACTTTTCTTTTAATCAAATCACTACAAACCGGTTGGGACAATCCTCGGGTTAAAAAAGGAATTAGACGAGGAATTGAGCTGTTGGTCATCGGGTATCTATTGCGAATGAACCTTTTCGGACTCTTAAAGGGCGAAGTCTACGATTCGTTCTACCTCGTTGACGTTTTACACTGCATAGGAGTGTCGTTATTGGCCATAGTTGGCGTTTACCTTTTAACGGTAAAAAAGGCAAAATGGATTTTTCCAAGCCTACTCATCGCGATTACAATGGTATTATTTCTATTTGAACCCTTATACAAACCGAGCACGTTTGAATTCCTACCTCAATTTATCGCAAATTATTTTTCAAAGGCGAACGGGTCTGTGTTTACGATCATCCCTTGGTTGGGCTACGCAACTTGCGGTAGTTTTATGTCCATTTTATTTACAAGGTTCCAGAATCACAAACATCTCTACAGGCACCTCATCCCCGTCTGTCTTTTGACAGGTGCATCGTTGATTTATTTTTCTTCGGATGTTTTTTATTCGATGTTCGAACTAACGGGAATCCCGCTGTTTCAAGCTATTTTTGATAACAATTACCTCTTTATACGGTTGGGGGATGTATTGATTGTCTTTTCGATTTTTATGCTATTTCGAAATTTGTTCATGCATAATCTCATTTTAAAATTGGGCCAAAGCACCTTGACCATTTACATCGTACATTTCATTATTTTATACGGTAGCTTTACCGGTCTAGGCTTGTACGGGTTCTTTCACCACTCCGTTAACCCATGGGTCATTGTTCCTGGGGCCATCCTGTTTATGGTATTGTGCACCTATATTTCATTGCGGTACGAACATCATAAAGTAGAGATCAAATCGGGCGTCGTCACAACAATTACCACTGCCCGTTTGTACGCGGAAAGAGCCTTCTTCATATTTGTTGAAGTACTTAGAAACTTGGTTGAAAAGGTGCTGCAGGTATTTGGACTGATCAAAAATTAAGGACACCATTAGCAGGATTCTTTACGATACCCTATATTTCGTAAAAAATATAGACCATGAGCGATACCTCGTACACTCCCATTGCAGTTGATTTAGAAAAAGACAAAAAATACGCTTGGTGTACCTGTAGCCACAGTTCAAACCAGCCTTTTTGTGATGGCTCGCACCGCGCTTACAATGCCACACCCTCCTTAGGATTTAGTGTGGATGAAGATAAAAAAGCCTATCTCTGTACTTGTAAAAAAACAGGCAATCCACCCTATTGCGATGGAAGCCATAAAGCATAATTAAAACGATATTCCATAAAAAAAGCAGCCAAAGGGCTGCTTTTTTTATCGTTGTCTTCGAATATTTTCCTCAAATGTGCAAAGCACGGTCACCTGTGGCCGCCAAAGCAGCTTCTTTGACCGCTTCTGCATAGGTGGGATGTGCATGGC
The DNA here is from genome assembly GCA_049793635.1 of Maribacter sp. GTDB lineage: Bacteria > Bacteroidota > Bacteroidia > Flavobacteriales > Flavobacteriaceae > Maribacter. The sequence goes on from JBARCC010000455.1 coordinate 2,754, forward strand.
TCATACGGGCGATATCCTCGGCAG
>JBARCC010000456.1:0-6110 GCA_049793635.1 Maribacter sp.
GGTGGTGAGTATGCTACACGATTCCAAAAGCGTACAGACCCTCACCAAAGATAATGTGGATGGGTATATCCCAAAAAACGCCGAAAAAGATGAATTGCTGCTGGCCATCGAGACCATCTTAAAAGGGGAGAAGTATTTTTCCCAATCCATTAAAGACGTCTATTTAAAAGGGATGTTTTCCAATGAACAGTCTATTGAAGAATCGTTATCGAAAAGGGAAAAAGAAGTACTTACCTTGATCGCACAAGAATTTACAACGCAAGAGATCGCGGACCAACTGTTCTTAAGCAAACACACCATAGAAAGCTACCGCAAAAACCTTATCTCCAAACTGGACGTGCGCAATTTGGCCGGCCTGACCAAATACGCCATTAAACTGGGCCTCACGGAATAACACTAGTTTTACGGTAGCCCCTGTAAAGATGTTCAGGAAAGCATTCATAAGATACAATAAAAAAGTTCTTGAAACTGACTATCCCAAGGCAAGCCCTAGGAGTATTTTACCAGTTTCAATTTGGCCGAAGGGGCCAAAAACCGTCCCGCAAGCTTTCGGGAATCTATTTTGCCTCACCCAAAACTGCGAAAATACAGTTCCGACCCTGTACATTCTTGTCACTACGCTCGTCGGATGCAAAAGGAGAGGTGAATCCGAAACCCCGAGGCAGAGCCGTCTGGGAATTAGTTAGATAAAGACGCTGTCTAAAAGCACGTTTCTCAGTACATTCGGTGCTTTCGACTCCTCTTAAAAAGGGTTCTGGACATAAATTTGATATGCCGATCTTGAACGCCTCTCGACCCCACTCGATATGACCGTACATTTAAAACAGATCTGTTTAAAAATTCTATACCCCATTTTCAAAGTTTCCCTAGGCCATGGTAAATCAACGTTGAAACGCACACTTTTAATGTCCCTCCCTTACAAAACATGCGGTACCCCTGTTTACCGTGATTGATTTCTACGGAAAAGGGGGCTGTACAGACGCGCTCGCTACCGCATCTTTGTGGTATACAAAAACTAAAACCTTACCTTATGATCTACGGAATTACACTTATCTTATTGAGCATTATTGCGGTACCTTCGTTGGTACTTGCCAAAAAACCGAATGCAAAGGAACTACTTGAAAAAATCGAACCCTATCAAGGTTGGATCGGACTCGTATTCTGCTTATGGGGAATTTGGGGAATCATTACCGCCATCCTTAATCTAGGCTGGTTGACCTCGGCGCCCATATGGTGGGCAACCTTAGTAGCCGGCAGTGTAGTGGAGGCCGTTCTTGGTTTTATGCTCGGTTTTGGCTTGATAAACACTTTATTCTTGGGCAAAAACCCAAAAGCCAAGGACAAAGCGGCCGAACTACGCGAAAAAATAGCTCCTAAACAAGGTAAATTAGGGGTGCTGGGCATCTTTGTTGGGGCATGGATGATCATTGCCTCGTTTATACTCTAAATTTGACAAACCTTTAAAACAACTACCTATGAAAAAAATGATTCTTATTCTGGCAATGGTCGGCGTTACTGGCCTACATGCCCAAAACAAGGAAGGGCAACGTACGGTCTCGGTTTCTGGATCTGCCCCTCTTACAAAAGCGATAGAAGCTTACCGTATAAAGGCCACTTTAAGTATGGATCAAGTCTACTATGCGGATACCCGACTAGAAAACTTGGCCCAATTGAAAAAACAGTATTTCTCTATGGTTACCGATAGCGGTGTGGATACTTCTAAATTCACCGAGAAAGAAGTGGAGTATTATGCGACCGGCTACCAACGTGATGGAACGGTGCTCTATTATGAGACCCCCTCAAAAGAAATTGCGATGAAGTTGGCAAAAACCAATATGCAAGGGGTACAGATGCAATTCCAAATCAAGGAAAAAATCTCGCAAGAGCAAACGAAAACAGCATTGGAGGAAGCTTTAAAAGATGCCAAAGCGAATGCAGAGCAACTGTGTAAAACCATTGGCACTGCGGTTGGTGAAATCATCTCGATCAGCAGCAACCACTATGATACCTCGGCTTGGGTAAGTTATTACTCCGACTATGAGCAATCCTATTCGGTGAGTGTAATCTATGAAATGAAATAGTTTGTTTGGTTTTTTTGATAGATCCGGCAGCAAAACCATTTGCTGTCGGATTTTGAATTTTTCATTTTTTGGGCCCTCGGCATTATGGTATCAGATTAATTTCTGAAATGCTCTTGATGCGGTTACGCTCCAAAAAGGCATCGATGGTTTCGAAATGTTCGATGACGCGCCGATCTTTGAACTCGAACACTTTTTTGGACAGGCCCTGTAAAAAATCACGGTCGTGCGAAACCAATATAAGCGTACCATCAAACGTGGAAAGTGCCTCTTTGAGAACATCCTTCGATTTTAAATCGAGATGGTTCGTTGGTTCATCCAGTATCAATAGGTTTACCGGTTCCAATAATAATTTCACCATCGCCAATCTGGTTTTCTCTCCCCCGGAAAGCAATCCTACCTTTTTGTCGATATCGTCGCCACTGAACATAAACCGGCCCAAAATATTCTTTATTTGATTTCTGACATCGCCAAATGCGACCTCATCTACGGTTTGGAAAATGGTAAGCTCAGGGTCTAAGAGCGATGCTTGGTTCTGTGCAAAATAACCCACCTTTGCGTTATGCCCGAGCCGGCAAGTGCCTTCAACCTCTATTTCCCCCAAAATGGCTTTGATCATCGTAGATTTGCCCTCCCCGTTCCTTCCTACGAACGACACTTTTTCGCCCCTGGAAATAGAAAGGTTCGCATCTTTGAACACTATTTGATCAGCATATGCCTTGGAAACGTCCTTCACCGTTACCGGATAATCGCCAGATCGAGGAGCAGGCGGGAACGCCAGTTTTAAGGAAGAAGTATCGATTTCATCGATTTCGATGATTTCCAATTTTTCCAACATACGTTCGCGCGAGGTGACCTGGTTGGTCTTGGAGTACGTTCCCTTGAAACGTTCGATGAACCCCATCGTATCGGCAATGAACTTTTGTTGCTCCTGATAGGCCTTTATTTGATGCGACCTACGCTCTTCGCGCAGTTGCAAGTAGTGGGAATAATTGGCCTTATAATCGTAAATACGGCCCATCGTCACCTCTATGGTCCTATTCGTGATGTTGTCTATGAACGCCCTATCGTGGGAGATGACCATTACCGCCTTGGCCTTATTGAGCAGAAAATCCTCGAGCCAGATTACCGATTCAATATCGATATGGTTGGTGGGCTCATCCAAAAGAATAAGATCCGGTTTCTGCAACAGTATTTTCGCCAATTCGATACGCATACGCCATCCCCCACTGAATTCTGACGTCTGTCTACCAAAATCCTCTTGTTTGAACCCAAGGCCTTTCAATGCCTTCTCGACCTCCGCATCATAATTGACCTCTTCGAGCGCATAAAACTTTTCGCCGAGATCAGACACTTTTTCTATAATGCCCATATAGGCATCGCTTTCGTAATCTGTTCGGGTTTCCAATTCTTGATTCAGGCGCTGCATTTCATCGCGCATTTCAAAGACGTGCTTGAACGCTTTTGCGGCCTCCTCGAATACGGTGCACCGGTCCTCGGTCAACAGGTGTTGGGGTAAATATGCAATTACCGCATCTTTTGGTACTCGAACATGCCCGCGGTTTGCCCGCTGTTCGCCGGCGATAATTTTCATCATGGTAGATTTGCCCGCCCCGTTCTTGCCCATGAGGGCGATTTTATCGGTAGGGTTTATAACGAACGATACCTCCTTGAAGAGTGTAGTACCGCTAAATTCAACTGCCAAATTATCGACTGAAATCATGATCACGATTTTGAAGTCGCAAAATTAGGGATTAGTTGTGGGAGGGCATATCAGCATTGTAGATAAAAAGCGCCTTTATCACTGATTTATACTATTTCTTTTTTTCCATAAAGGGTAGAACAGACTCATTTGTATAATCAATGCAAACACGATTAAAAAAATAATTTCAGTATGTAAAAGTACTTTGTCCGTTTCGATCAGCTTTGTTTGTGAAAGTGTGACCGTGGTTAGGTTCGAAGAAATCAGTTTTTCAAAGGTATCTAAATCGGAAAGTATGATTTCCTTTAATATATTGGCCTTTTGAAGGTTTTCCACTGAAAATGATCGGTTATCTGCATGATAGAGATTCAGATCGGCCCATTCTTTATGGTTTTTCACCACGTGACCCAGATATTGGGATTCTTCAAAAGAAAGGTTCATGGTTTTCAAATCAATTAACAATTCGTTTATGTGGATGTTTTGCTTTGCGTACGCTGAGCGGTCTGCATTCATTTGATTTTCAATAAACCGGTATCTTACGTTAAAGACATGGCCCATTAATTTTACGCGGTCCTCATAATGCGCTTCCCATATATGTTTACTTTTCTCTACATGCCGGCTATTGAACCAATACATTGCCAAAATCAAGGTTAGGATTAAGGCGATTGGTAAGAAAAACGGTTTCCACACCACGGGAGTCGTCTTTTGCCAAATGGACTTTTCCAATCTCAATACGTTTCTCATATCCGTTTATTTAAAAAACCGCCTAGCATAAGACACAACACTATAATCTTATAACTAGACGGCATCAACCAACCACTACATCTAAAAGCTTTTACCCATACATTGCCGATCAGGGCACCTTCTTTTCTGGCTCTTTTTCTTTAACGCAATCCTATCGTAATCATTGGTTTACATTTTTTATGTTCCAAAATTCAATTTTCAATGCCGGTGCCTAGGTTCGTAAATGAGCCTCAAAAAGCTACTGAATCGCTCATTATCGCGGCTTACCGGAATGCCCGTTACAATACCGACCAATAAATTGTCTGCTAGACTAACCCTCATTTGGGGTCTAATGGTCATATCAAATCGGTTTTGATTTATATTTTTATTGAACTCTACACCGATAAAATTTCTCGTTCCCCTGATCATGTAATGTATATTGGTATTGATTTGCCAGTTCACATCTACCACTTGATCATCAAAATGATGAAGAAACTCTGGTCCTGCATACACTAGGGTATGGAAATTTTGCTTCCATCTCTTGGCCACTACAAGAAAGGGATTATACACATTTCCCGTGAACAGATTTTCTTTGCCATAATTTTTGAACTCTGCCATTTCAAGTTCGTTTATGTACCCAAAAGCCATGCTTGTACTCAGTTTTTCAGAAACGAGAAAGGTGTATTGAATCGCCATTTTCAACCCATTTAACTTGCTCGATGGTGCATCGTTCAATTGATAGGAGGGGTAAAGGGTAAACGGCAACTCTATTTCCAGACCCAATCGATCCACAGGGGCCCATTCATATTCTATCAGCGCTTCATATTCGTCATATCTATTTCTATCTGTTAGCCCAAACCCCACATTCCATTCCTCCTCGCCTTTTCTTGCGCCCAAATCTCGTATAAGGTCTATGTAGAGTGGTTCGGCATGCAGTATTTTAATGGGTTCCCTATCTTCTGTTTCGTTAATGAATAAACTGTCCTGAACTTCTTTGTTTATCTCTTGTGCCCTAATTTTATGATGTGAAAGCAGTAGGGTCAAGAGTACTAAACTAAATTTTTGACTCATAAAAAAACGATTCTAAATATTGATTTTAAAGGTAGTTTTTATACAATGGCGTAGCCCATCATAGCTTCCCCTTTATAGTGACTTTCAAACGCAACCCTCGGTGGGTTGTCGATCAAGCCGCCGTTTCGTTCTCCAATAATCCTTGAATATTTTTTTTGATCAGTGCAAAGAATCCCTTTTCGTCTTTCCCTTCTTTCCCGGCCTCTCTAGGTTCACCGTCGATATCGGACCTGTAAATGGTAGGCACCTCTTTTTCGATCATCTTTAGCACATCGAACGTTTTCGGATGCGAAACATCTAGAAACCCGTGTTGCGGGAGTATGGCTTCCTTTATATGGTGGCTACTTGTAAAATTTGAAAAAGAACTCCTAGTGATGCCCGTAAAAACCTCTACTCTGATCGAATTGATATTTACGTAATACCGCTTGAGAATCTCCGTTTTTCTTGAAAAAAAACCTTCACTGCTCATTTCGGCAATTACTTTGGCAGGGGAATAATTATACAGATCGATATCTGAATCTGACAAGCGATACGGA
>JBARCC010000457.1:0-3226 GCA_049793635.1 Maribacter sp.
CGATTCACGTCGAAGGTGTAAAGAATGATGACGTTAACCTGTTGTGCATTTTGATTTTAAAGTTGGGAAGGAACGTAACTTCAAGTGATGTTCACGCACTTTTTTGAAGGGATAACAGGTTCGAGAACCTTTCATTTTTCAAAAGGCGACGTCCTAAGCGCTACCAAAGGACTCTTGATAGTGCTACTGAGCGTGGCCGAAGTAGACTTAATTTCACCATAAAATAATTGTGAAATTGAGCCCTCGAACTAACATTCCGGTACTATTTGTAGGTACAATACAACAGGTCACCTTATTTTGAAAACCCCGCCTCTGCAACGGTCAGTATGAACGCTAATTTTATGGCGGCCGCACCGTCTTTATTAAGCCACCATTCATCGAGGGAATGAGCACCACCACCAATTCCTCCGCGGCCTATCGTTACCGCAGGTATACCCATTGAAATAGGGATGTTACTATTCGTAGACCCCCTGGTAAGGCTGGGTTCGTATCCGAACATTTGAGTGATGCCCATAGCTCTCTGTACCAAAGGGGTGTCGGTCGACAGTTCGCCAGAAGGTCTATTCCCTATCTTCACCAATTCCAACGCAATTTCATCATCAACACCGGTGGCATTATACCTGTTCAGTGCGGTCTGCATCGAACTTTTAAAAATACTGTCGATGGCGACCAATCGATTTTTATCGACAGACCGCATATCCACTTCCATCCAAGACTCGAACGGAATGGAATTTACCGAGGTCCCGCCTCCGATCCTACCGATGTTGAAACTGGTTTTTGGCCCTTCATTGGTATACTTTTTTGCGTTTTCCGTAAATTCGGCAATGGCGTAGCCCAAGGCATGGTGTGGGTTTGCCAGTCCGAAAGCACCCCATGAATGTCCTCCTTTTCCGGTAAATACGGCTTTGTACCGCGTTGAACCCAATCCCGCATTGTTCACTCGGCCGATTTCGCCACCATCGATGGATATCCAAGCATCGATGTTTGGAGCACCTTCCCGGAACAAATGTTTTACCCCTCGCAAATCTCCCAGGCCTTCTTCCCCGACCGAACCCACGAACCATACATCGGCCTTCGTTTTTATCTGCTGGCGCTTCATCGCCTTGAACACCGCCAACACCATGGCAAGACCTCGGGTATCGTCCCCAATCCCGGGCGCATATAAGGTGTCTCCTTTACGCTGCACCATGACCGTTGTACCTTCTGGAAAAACGGTGTCCAAATGGGCATCTAGGGCAACTATTTTGCCCCCTTCCGTGCCTTTTGCGACCGCAATGACATTCCCTACCTCATCGACCCACACCTCATCGGCCCCTGCTTCCTCGAACATTTTTTTAAATGCGGCACCCCTGTCAGCTTCCTTAAAAGGCGGTGCCTCAATCTCGGTCAGTTCGATCAGCGTTTTCATGGTCTCCTCTTCCAACCGATCGATATGCGAAAAAGCACTTTTGATGGTAGTGTCCTTCATCAATTTATCCAACTGTTTTTCAATTTTTTTGTCGATTATGGGAATATCTTGTGCAAAGACGAAGTCCGTAGACATTGTAAAGGCTATCATCAAACTCACCCAAGTGGTGAAAATGGTAACATAAGGCTGTTTCATTAATCGGTATATTTTGTATTGTAGATGAGAAGATATCAAAAAAATAGATTGGACAAAAATTCTATGTTTAAATCCTGCTATCGGCATACCCTCCCTCAAGATCTTTATGAATAGTGTTCTTTAACTTTTTGTACTTTGGTCGGAAATAAATTACCATGCAGCCTTCCCACATTTTAGTATTGATATCCGGATATTTCATCATGCTCTTGGTGATTTCGTATTTCACGGGAAAAAATGATACGAACGAAGATTTTTTTAAAGCAGGCAAACAGTCGCCATGGTATTTGGTCGCTTTCGGTATGGTGGGCGCGTCCCTGTCAGGGGTAACCATTATATCCGTACCCGGCTGGGTCGACGCTTCACAGTTCAGCTATATGCAGGTCGTTTTCGGATATTTTCTTGGCTATCTAGTAACCGCCTTTGTGCTGCTTCCTATTTATTACAAACAAAATGTCACCTCCATCTATCAGTATTTGGACGAACGTTTCGGGTTTGTAAGTTATAAGGTCGGGGCCATTTCGTTTTTTATCTCACGGGTGCTTGGTGCTGCCTTTCGTTTATTTTTGGTCGCCATCGTGTTGCAACAGTTCGTTTTCGACGCGTGGAACGTTCCCTTTGAAATCACCGTAATCCTTTCCATCCTACTCATCTGGATCTATACGTTTAGGGGCGGTATCAAAACCATTGTTTGGACAGATACCTTACAGACCCTATTTATGCTGGTATCGGTAGGATTATCTATCTATTTCATCTTGGATAAAATGGATTGGACCTTTATGGAATTTTTAAATTCATCTGAATTACAACAGTATAGCAAAACGCTGTTTACAGACGATTTTTCTTCCAAAAACCATGTGGTCAAATCCTTTTTGGGAGGCATGTTCATTACCATTTGTATGACCGGCCTAGATCAAGATATGATGCAAAAGAACTTGACCTGCAGAAATTTAGGGGAGGCGCAAAAAAATATGGTCAGCTTCAGCGTGGTTCTAGTGGTGGTCACATTTGTATTTATGCTCTTGGGCGCACTCTTGTTCATTTATGCCGAAGCACACCAAATAGCATTGCCTTTAATGGATGGTGCACCCAAATCGGACTTACTTTTTCCGGAAATAGCCTTGAACAGTGGTCTGGGCATCACCGTTGCCATCACTTTCATGTTGGGTCTGATTGCAGCTGCTTATAGTAGCGCCGACAGCGCTTTGACCTCGTTAACAACTTCGTTTTGTGTAGATTTTTTAGATACCGAAAAGAAACCTGAAAAAGAGGCAAAAAAAATAAGAAGAATAACACATATCGGCATGAGTGTGCTCTTGATTCTTGTCGTCATTTCCTTTAAATACATACTGGATAAAAATGTCATCGACGGCTTATTGACGGTCGCCTCCTATACGTACGGGCCCTTATTAGGGTTGTTTTCGTTCGGCATCTTTACGAAGTATGCCGTAAAGGACCGTTATGTTTGGGTAGTGGCTCTGCTGTGTGTGTCAACCATCATCCTCCTTGCTAAAATTCCCAGCGCATATCTTGGTGGTTATGTTTTCGGATATGAGTTGTTGCCCTTGAACGGCCTACTTACTTTTTTGGGTCTTTGGAGTATTCGGAAAAAACGCCCTCGCGTTG
>JBARCC010000458.1:0-3117 GCA_049793635.1 Maribacter sp.
CTTCAAAGATTCTCCACTCACGTCATGGATCAATGTGGTCGGAATTAACGATGAGCCCTATATCGAGGAACTGGGTAAAGAATTCGGTCTCAATTCGCTATTGCTCGAAGATATAGTGAACACGCAACAACGCCCTAAGATTGACGAATATGAGAACCATATTTTCGGGGTTTTCAAAATGCTCTATCTAAATGAAGAGGACGAGTTGGTAAACGAGCATGTGGCCATGGTATTGCTCGAGAACACCTTGCTGGTCTTTCAGGAATTGCAGGACGATGTCTTTGAAGGAGTACGGGAGCGTATTAAAGGGAAATCTGGGCGGATTAGGACCCGAGGTGCGGATTATCTTTTTTTTGCACTATTGGATGCCATCATAGACAATTATTTTATAGTATTGGAACACATCAACCATAGAATAGAAATACTGGAAGAAGAGGTCTATAGCAATCCTAAGCCAGAAGTGGCTCAAAAGATTCAAGTCTTGAAAAAAGAGGTATTGAAAGTACGTAGATGGATATTTCCTGTCAAAGAGTTGATCAGTCGTCTCATCGATACGGAAAACCCATTGATTCAAAAGGATACCAAACTATTTCTGAAAGATGCCCTTGATCACTCCGTAGAAATCAATGAGAGTTTACAGATCTATCGCGAAATGTCGATGAGTTTGATGGAAATGTACATGAGCAACATGAGCAACAAAATGAACGAGGTAATGAAGGTACTTACCATCATGGCCTCCATTTTTATTCCTTTGACCTTTATCGCGGGTATATACGGGATGAATTTTGAAAATATGCCAGAACTGCACATGGAAAATGGTTATTACTACGCATGGGGCGTGATGATAACGCTCTTTATTGGTATGCTGGTCTATTTTAAGCGAAAAAACTGGCTGTAAACGTGTGGTATTCGAAAATATGATCAATCAAAGATATCTGAGGAAAGATAACGGTCGCCACGGTCACAGACGATAGAGACAATCGTACCTTGTTGTAGTTCAGAAGCTAAGCGCAAAGCAACAGTAGCAGCACCTCCACTGCTCATTCCTGAAAAAATCCCCTCCTCCTTGGCAAGCCTTTTCGCCATAGATCGGGCTTCATCCTCACTCACTTCCATGATGCGGTCCACTTTTTGGGCATCGAATATTTTAGGCAGGTATGCTTTAGGCCATTTTCTAATTCCAGGGATGCTCGAATTGTCCGTGGGCTGCACCCCTACAATCTGTATGTCGGTATTCTTTTCCTTTAGAAAGGTGGAGGTCCCCATTATGGTACCCGTGGTACCCATCGAGGAAACAAAATGGGTTACTTTTCCATCGGTGTCCTTCCATATTTCAGGACCGGTGGAGGCGTAGTGGGCTTTCCAATTATCTGGGTTTCCAAATTGGTTCATCATGATAAAACCTTCCTCTTTCACCTTGGCCTCGGCGTAATCCCTAGCGCCCTCGATACCAATATCCGCAGCGGTCAGCGTTACTTTTGCTCCGTAGGCACGCATGGTCTGTATACGTTCTTTTGTAGCATTTTCGGGCATTACCAATTCAATATCAAGGCCATAAATACCTGCGATCATTGCAAGGGCAATCCCTGTATTTCCGCTGGTAGCCTCTATCAATTTATCATTTTTACCAAAATCACCGCGTTCAAGTCCGCTTTTTATCATGTTGAATGCCGCACGGTCTTTAACGCTACCCCCTGGGTTATGTCCTTCCATTTTGAAATAAAGGGTAACATTCGGATTGGTGTTCAACACCCTTGATTTTACCAAGGGGGTGTTACCGATCAGCGAAAGTATCGAATTAGACATGTGATGTGGTTTTAATTTTAATTTCTGGGGTGTGAAACACGGTGGAATGGGGTGCAACAGAAGAAGTGATCCAAGCATTTCCTCCGATAATGCTATGTGCCCCGATCACTGTGGCACCTCCCAAAATAGTTGCATTTGCGTAAATCGTTACATTATTTTCGATAGTAGGGTGACGCTTCGTTTTTTGCAGGTTTTTGGCAACGAAGAGTCCGCCCAAGGTAACTCCTTGGTAAATTTTCACATCGTTTTTTATAATGGCCGTTTCCCCGATAACGACCCCTGTGCCATGATCGATATGAAACGATCTGCCGATTTGTGCCCCAGGATTAATATCAACCCCTGTTTGCCGATGCGCATATTCGGTCATCAAACGTGGCACTAAAGGAAAACCCGATTTGAACAATTCATGCGCCAAACGATATACCGAAATAGCGTAAAACCCGGGATATGCCATATACACTTCCTCGATCGAGAGCGACGCCGGATCGCAATTCACCGTGGCCTCAGCATCAAGATTCAAGCTCTCCAGGACATTGGGTAATTTTTGAACATAATTCTCCCATACCTTTTGACAGGGTTTATCACTTTGCCAGCAGGCCAAATCGACCAGTTCATCAAACTGTTTTTCAAGGGCTATCAAACTTTCTGCCACAGGGGTTTCGATATCAAATAGGGTGTAGAATAAAAGGTCGGTAAACGTTTCCACATTTCGTTTTAACCGGTACCTCAAATTCGGTTGTTTCTTGTGGATATTTATTTTTTCAATGATTGCGCGATGGTCCATGGTTTTAGATTAGGAATTCAAAATTAACCAAATATCCAAAGGGACTTCTCATCAATTGGTTAACTTTAGCTTAAAATAACAAGAGCTAGGTCGTATGTTACACGCTACCATTACCAAGAGTACCTTACAATTTTTAGAACGCCTCAAGAAGAACAACGATCGCGATTGGTTTACGGAGCATAAAGATGCGTTCAAGGAAGAGGAAGACAAGGTAAAGGAGTTTTTTAACAGTGTGCTGCAAAAAGTTGCGGTTCATGATGAAATAGAACGTTTGAAAATTTTTAGAATCTATAGGGATGTTCGATTTTCAAAGGATAAAACCCCCTATAAACATAATTTTTCAGCTTCACTTTCCAGAGCGGGACTTCACCGAAGGGGCGGATACTATATCCACATTCAGCCACAGGGTAGTTTTATCGCTACCGGGTTTTGGAATCCGGAAAAAGCGGATTTACTGAGAATTCGAAAAGAGTGGGAATTGGACACCAACGAGTTAGTAGCGATCATTGAGAAGGAATCCTTTAAAA
>JBARCC010000459.1:0-8132 GCA_049793635.1 Maribacter sp.
CTGCAGCGGTTACAGTAGCATTGGAAAGTGGCGATCTAAGCGAAGGTACCGTACCTGCCTCGGTTGTTATTCCGGCCTCTGCTTGGAATACGGGGAGTACGGTAACCGTAACCAGTGTTGATGACGATATTGTGGACGGAGATGTTGCCTATTCCATTATCACAGGGAACGTAACTTCCGCAGATGCTAATTACAATGCATTTATTGGTGCCGACGTCGCTGATGTCGAGGTCATTAATGAAGATGATGAGGTTGCCGGTTTTACGGTTGCCCCACGTACCCTTTCTACTACCGAGAACGGTCCCAATACAACTTTTTCTGTAGTGCTCAACGCAGCGCCCCAAGGTAATGTCGTCCTTTCGGTAACCTCCGGCGATCTTACGGAAGGTACGGTTTCCCCTGCAACGCTTACATTTACCCAGGCCAATTTCAACACTGCGCAAACGGTTACGTTAAGCCCTGTCGATGACCCCCAAGTGGACGGCAGCGCGGGCTATAATATCACGGTTGCCGTAGTGCCTGCCAGTAGCGATGATAGTTTTGATGCATTACCTGCCCAAACCATTGCGGTCACCAATGCAGATGATGATGTTGCCGGCTTTACGGTGTCGACCACTACGCTTTCTACCGTTGAAAATGGTCCCGCACAAAGTTTCACAGTGGTGTTGACCGCTGCTCCCCTTACCAATGTTGTGCTTGGAGTTGCCTCTGGGAATGTGAATGAAGGAACCGTAGCTCCTGCAAACTTGACCTTTACCCCTACAAATTATAATGTTCCCCAGTCGCTTACGGTTAGCCCTGTAGATGATAGTGTTCTGGATGGAAGCCAACAGTACGATATCACGATACGGGTAATTGATGCCAGTAGTGATAATCGGTTTGACCCTCTTCCAGATCAAATAATTACCGTTACCAACGGGGATGATGACAACTGTCTTTTGGCACCCGTCTTGGATACCACGGTTTCGAATATCTTTTGTGATGTTATAGACCGGAGTTTGAACGACTTCACTCAAAGTACGCCCCCATCGGGAAATCCGAATGTATCCTTGCGGTGGAGCCGTAGTTCGGACCCTTTGAACGAAAATGCGTACCTCCTTCCTTCCGAAGTAGCGAATCCACCAAATGAAGGTTCTTATTACGGATTCTTTTTGGACAATAGGGGTACCCCCGGAAACTTTAATGATGACTGTGCCAGTAGTACCATTGAAGTGGAAATCGTATTGAATACCACTCCGACCCTGGTCAGTGTGACGGGTAACGAACGTTGTGGTCCCGGAACTTTGTTGTTAAGGGCGACCCCTAGTGACGGCGCTTCTATAAACTGGTATGCCACGATCGATGCCGTGACGCCCATTGCTTCCGGAAATACCTTTACTACCCCTGTACTTAACGCAACAAGAACGTATTATGCCGAAGCTATCGAGAATACATGTACTACGGAAAGATTGCCCGTCATCGCTAGAGTAGGGGTCCAAGCAACGACGGGTACCGCATTGAACGGTTCAATCTGTAATGTATCCGCAAACGGACCTACCGCGTTGGACTTGGATGATCGTCTTACCGGTGAGGGTGCGGGGGTGTGGACCATTGTCACCGATCCCTCCCAGTCGATTTCGATACCGAGCACGAACATCGTCGATTTTAATGCCCTGGTATCAGGTGCGTACATATTCAGGTTTACCACGACCAACTCTACCTTGCCTTGTACGAACGCTTCCGTCGATGTTACCATAACGGTCAGCGATTGCGAGACTGATGATGATGGCGATGGCCTTTTTGGCGGACAGGAAGCTATTTTGGGGACAGATCCAAACAACCCAGATACCGATGGCGATGGTATCAACGATGGTATTGAAGTAGGCCCCAATGTGAATACCCCTTTAGATGAGGACGGGGACGGGATTATAGATGCCCTAGAATCGAATATTTTAGACAGTGATAACGACGGGGTGAACGACCAACAGGACCCGGCGAACACTAATCCTTGTATACCGAGCCGGCAAAACGGGGTTTGCGATTTTGACGGGGACGAAATTCCCGATGCGACCGAGATCGAGAATGGCAGTGATCCCGACAATCCATGTGATCCGAACCCTGAACATCCGAATTGTTTACCTATCGATTTGGCGATTACCAAAACCGTTGACCTGATAGACGCCGGTATCGGCGAAACAATCGTCTTCACGATTACCTTATCCAACTTGGACGAGAACAGATTAGGGTTGGATATCATTGTAGGGGACCTACTGGGCATCAGTTTCGATTATGTGTCGCACACGACCTCTTCGGGTACCTATTCGGAAACTTCGGGCGAGTGGTTGGTTTCGGAAATTTCGCCATTGGCGAATGAGACCCTAGAAATAACGGCGGTGGTAACCGAAGAGGGGGATTATGTAAACACGGCCGAGTTGTTGATGTCCGTACCCCAAGATGACCGTGTGGAAAATAATACCGCAACGGTACAGCTGAATGTAGATAGGCCAGTAGGTGTGGATTTGGTAGTCACTAAAGAAGCTAGCCCAAAGAATGGAGAAGTATTAGTGGGTCAGCGATTCGATTTTTTTATACGTGTCGAGAATATTTCTGAATCAGATGTTGTTCGGGATATCATAATCAATGACTCTATTTTGATAGAGAATGGATTTGAATTTATTTCTGCTATATCCGATACGGGCGGCACCTATGATTCTTTAACAGGTAATTGGAGTATCCCAGAGTTGGCAAGAAACAAAAAAGCTGTTTTACGTATTTCAGTGAGAGTCCCTAGATTGGGATTATTCTCGAATACGGCGCAACTTATAAGTTCATCTCCCAAAGACAGTAATCCATTAAATGATGTCGCAAAGGTTGACATCAATGTAAGAGAAAAAAATCAAGCAGATCCTGGGTTCCTGTACAATCAGTTTTCCCCGAATGGGAACAATCAAAATGAGGTGTTGCGCATTAATCGAACCGATCCGTTGACAGGTCTTGAAGTACCGTTGCAATACAAGATAAAAATTTATGACCGCTATGGCAACCTTGTATTCGAAACCGAGAAAACCAATGATGGCGATGTTTGGGACGGTACGTATAAAGGCAAGGAAGTGCCTAAGGGAACGTATTTTTATATTTTGAACTATAGGATTGATGAAGAACCTTCGATTCTTGATAAGGGTTGGATACAGTTGATTAGATAACAAAAATTATGGATCATCACGTTTACAGAACGGGTTATGCCGTTGTATTTTTACTGTTCTCCCTCATCGGTTTTCAAGCCTTTTCGCAGAAAGAACCGCAGTATACCCAATACATGTACAATATTGGTAGCTTTAACCCAGGGTATGTGGGTACCGTAGCGACCCCAGAATTGATAGGCCTGTACCGGGCCCAATGGATCGATATTCCCGGCGCACCCAGAACCATACGTTTCGGCGCGAACCTCCCTTTCAAAAATGAAAAGGTAGGCCTGGGCCTAAACGTGATCAGTGATCAACTAGGTCCCGTAACGCAGACGTATGCGGATCTGTCCTATTCGTATCAGATCATGGTGAGCGACGAAGCCAAATTATCGTTCGGTATCGATGCAGGCGGCTCTTTTCTGAACGTAGATTTTAGCAAGGGTACTTTTGAGAACCCCGGGGAAAATTTAAACGGAGAACTGTTAAGTAAATTCTATCCGACGGTGGGGGCAGGAGCATTTTTATATGCCGACGATTGGTACCTCGGGGCCTCGGTTCCCAATTTTTTGACCGAGGGCGTATATGACGAGGAAGTGGCATCGATCGTTGAAGACAAGATACAGTTCAATTTTATTGGAGGGTATGTCTTCAACCTTTCCGACGGGCTAAAGTTTAAACCTGCGTTTTTGGTGAATACCTTGAAAGGTTCTCCCGTGAACGTAAACCTTTCCGCAAACTTTCTCATTTCAGAAGTGTTTACCGCAGGGGTTTCTTACCGGTTGGAGAATGCGGTGAGTGGCTTGGCAGGTTTTCAAATCTCCAATGCGTTATTTGCCGGATATTCCTACGATTATAACACCAATCTTTTAGGGGATTTCAATAGTGGTTCCCATGAGATCATCCTTAAATTTTATTTGGGGAAAGGAGGTCTCTCAAGGTCTAACGGGGATAAGGATAAAAACGCAAAAGGAAAACCTAAACAAATCGATACTCCCCGATTTTTTTAAACCGAACATAAATGAAATTTAAAATAAGCATAGCATTTTTGTTGATAAGCGCAATGGTCATCCATGCCCAGGATAAAAAATCGAAGGCGGATAACTTTTTTTATGAATATCAATATGAAAAAGCAATCACGGAGTATGTTAAGGACATGCAAAAAACGTCCTTGTCCAACCCACAGTTGCTGAATTTGGCCGATGCCTATTTCAATACCGGGAAGTATGAAAAGGCGTCCGAACTGTATTTAGAGGTCAATAAAAACGATACGATCATGTCTGTGCACCGTTTCAATAAAATGCTACAGAGCCTTTCCAAAGATTCCAATATCGATCGGGTCAAAACATTTTTACGTTCAAAAGCGGATGTACTTTCTACCGAACTGTTGGAAAATGCCGAGTTCAATTACAGTCTTTTAGAACGTGATAATGCTACCCAGAACTTGCTCATAAAGGGTCTCGGTAGTAACAGTCCGCAAGGTGATTTCTCACCTGCGTTCCACAAAGATGGATTGTTGTTCAGCAGTAGCAGAAACCAAAATTCGAAAAAAGTGTATGCGCCATCCGGGGAATCGTATTTGAACATTTATTCCGGTAAACTAATGGATAATGGTGATTTGAGTCAGGTAGAGGCGTTCGATAAAATACCCAGTTCGCCCTATCATAAGGCCACTCCTTTTTATTCAGATACCCTAGCGACGTATTTTTACATTTTATCGAACACCGATGAAGGTGAGCTTGCTTACGATGACAACGGAAAAAACGCATTGGCCATAGGCATGTATTCGAATAAGAGGCAATTTACTTTTTTATTGAAAGATTTGAGCACCTCTTTCTATTACCCCTTTTATGACGAAAAAACGCAACGTTTGTATTTTGCGGCCAATTTCGATAATAGCTATGGGGGCACCGACCTGTATTATGTAGCGATCACAAATGGGCAAATCATGTCGGCACCTATCAATTTAGGACCGAGAATAAACTCTCCCGGCAATGAGATATCCCCCTTTATTCTTAATGGGGACCTTTATTTTTCTTCGGATGTGTTTTACGGTCTAGGAGGAATGGATATCTACAAGTCAAGTATGTTGGTCGACGGCTTCTATACGATACCCGTAAACCTTGGGGAGGGAATAAACTCCGTTTCCGATGATTTCGGCCTCATTCTCAAACAGAAACCCGAAACAGGGTATTCCGGATATTTTGCCTCTAACAGGAAAGCAGGAAAGGGGGGAGATGATATCTATACCTTCACCATGAAAGAGATACCAGGCCTAAAGACGTTCGCTATAAGGGGTAAAGTGGTCAACCAGACGAACAGTAACGGTTTAGATCGCGTTAGAATAAGACTATTGGATGGTGAGGGTACCTTGATCAAAGAAACGCTTTCAGCGGCAGACGGTACCTTTAGGGTAGAGGTGCCATGGTTGTCACAAGTAACCCTGGAAGCTACGAAAGAGGGATATTCGATATTCACGAACGCGTATTCGGGGGAGGAGATGGAGCGCATTCAGAATACAACGTTCACCATAGGTCTTGCCAAACTACAGGATTTGGTCGTGGAGGACGAGGATAAAACGGTATTGAAACTGAACAAATTCTATTTTGACAAAGGCAGGTCGTCCATCAATACACAGGTAGAAAACGAACTTAAAAAAGTGATCGATGCGGTGGCAAGTTTTCCCAACTTAAGATTGCGGATAGAGACCCATACCGATAGTCGAGGAAGTGATTACTACAATAAAAAACTTTCTCAGGAACGGTCTACTGCCATCAAGCAGTATCTGTTGAAAAACGGACTTTCGACCGATAACATCGTAGAAGCTATCGGTTATGGGGAGGAACGGCTTCGAAACAATTGTGTCAACGGAGCGTATTGCCTCGATTTTCTGCATACCCAAAATGAGCGTACGTTAATCGTGGTCCTGGACTAAGACACGGGATGGGTTCAGCGCTTAAAAAATCACGATGTAGAAATAGTACAGCGAGAAACAGGATAAAAAGAGGATTCCCGCATACGTCAATAATTTCAGGTTCTTACTGGGCCAGTACTTCGGGTCGAGGTCTGTGCTCGTTACATTTTTCAAGTTCATATAGCCGATAATCGGTGCCACGACAAAGGAAACGAAGGTGGCCAAAGCCACCAAATTGCCCATATTCGCACTAAAGGCCGCGATTACGATAAAATTGATCAGGGCCAATACCAACACCCCTGTGGCAAAAGCCGTTTTATTCCCGCTCAATGCCGTTTTTGGAAATAACAGATCGAGGATATCCAGACTAACCCTGGCAACGGCATCATGCGCAGTGAGGCAGGTACTGAACATGGTGGCGAAGGCAGAAATGGCGATAAATATATAGGCCCACGCCCCAATGTGTTCCGTAAATAGGCGCACCACCTGGTCGGCAAAATTTACCGAATTATCACTGAGCTGTATCGTGGTGCCATACAACGTAAACCAACCGATGATCATGAAGAACACGGCGAGGATGGCAGTGATGCCATACCCAATATTGAATTCCTGAAGCGATTCTTTAAGACTTGGTTTTTCCTGTTGCTTCCATTTCTCGATGCTCCAAAGGCTTACCCAGCTTGAGGCTTCCACGGTGGTGGGCATCCACCCCATCAATCCGATCAGGAACAAAACTCCCACTTCATTAAAAATCGGTGAGGGTTCAAACCCTGGGATCGGGGTGACCGGTCCCTGTAATAAAACCAACACCGTGGTGACCACCAAAGCGACAAAGAGAATACTCACTACAAATTTTAGGCTGATTTCCAAAAATGCATACCGTCCGAAAATAAGAATGGCGCTGATGGCAATAAATAACCACAACGCTACCGTGGTGATCGGGCTATCCGTAATCTTGAATAAATTGATGAACAAACCTGCGGTCACCGTGTAAAGGGCCGCTAAAATAGTGAACGTTGTTAATAAGGTAATGGCGGCATAGAACCATAAGTATCCTTTTCCTCTATTCAAATACCCTTCGATCAAGGTCTTATTGGTCACGCTCGTGTACCGAACGCCGAATTCAAAGAAGGGATATTTTAAGACATTGGCCAAAATGATCGGGATGACCATTACCCAGCCGTACTGCGCTCCTGCTTTGGTGGAAAGTACTAGATGGGATGTTCCTATGGCCATACTCGCGAACAAAAGACCTGGCCCTAAATTTTTTAAGATTGTTTTTATGGAAGACACATTGCGCGGTGTTGGTTGTTACCCTTAAATGTAGGGTATTTATTTCTTCAGCGAACGCTCATTTTATGTCAATTTTAGCCCCATAAAATTTAGGTTGGGTATTCAGCAATACATCTATAAACACCTTTACGCGCGCCAAGTATTCCCTGAGCTGTACCTTTATACCTTGTGAGGCGGGCAGGTCCTCTGCATTGTAACCGATAGCGTCCAGTCCTTTCAACTTTGCTACATAAATGGCCCTTTCGTTGTGAAATTGCTGCGATATAACGGTGACTTTCTCCAGACCAAATATAAACTTGGCGCGCACCACGGAGTCCAAGGTTCTAAAACCGGCGTAGTCCAAGAAAATGACGTTCTCAGGGATACCGGCATCGATTAAATCTTTCTTAATGGTATTGGGCTCGTTGTAATAAATGCTGCCATTATCACCGCTTACCAGAACAAATTCAATTTTACCGGCGGTATACAAGGTAACGGTAGCTTCAATTCGGTTCGTGTAATAGGGGTTGGGAGAGCCATCGGTAAGGCGGTTTGAAGTGCCCAACACCAATCCTACCCTATTTTTAGGAATTTTACTGCTTTCCGAAAAAGTTTTTCCCTTGGTTGAACTGATGATTATGAAATTGCAGATTGCGATAGTCAGCATTATCATAATGAATAGGACACTAACGACCTTGAGTATTTTTTTTAGCATTCAAAGAGAATCATGCTTAAAGGTAACAAATAGGATAGAACTGTACGTTTTATTTCCGAAGGTCTTCTAC
>JBARCC010000460.1:0-2733 GCA_049793635.1 Maribacter sp.
AAGTACGTACCTAAAAAATCACATTAACTCGTTACGACGGCATGTGGACCAATTATCGGCCAAAAAATATGAAGACCTTTACGAAATGGAGAGTCCAGATTTTGTGTTGATGTTCATTCCCATCGAACCGGCCTTCGCCATCGCCATCAATCAAGACAGTTCTTTATATAATAAGGCTTTCGAACAAAACATAGTCATCGTAACCCCATCTACGTTACTGGCCACCTTGCGCACTATCGATAGTATGTGGAACAACGAAAAGCAACAGCGGAACGCTATTGAAATTGCCCGGCAAGCAGGGGCACTCTACGACAAGTTCGAAGGTTTTGTAGGCGACCTCACCAAAGTGGGTAAAAAAATGGACGAAGCCAAGGGAGAATATAAAGGCGCTATGAGCAAACTGTTCGAAGGTCGTGGCAACATCGTCAACAGCATCGAGAAATTGAAAAAGATGGGAGCGAAAGCAAAAAAATCAATACCAAATACAATGTTGAAAAGAGCTAGGGAAGAAGATGATGTTGAAGACGAACCTACGTTAAATGTATAAGTGGGATTCTGGTCGAAGAATACACGAACACTATCAATTTAATAGTACCTTGAACCCATAAAGAACACTCAGTCCAATAAAATGAAAAAAATAATAACCCTTATCCTATTGGGAATCGTTGCCATCGCAGGAATCTATTATGCATTTATTTATTTTGTGCCTTTTAGTGAAGGCGTGCGCTCTGGAGAATTAATTAAAATAAGCCATAAAGGGGTGCTCGTGAAAACTTGGGAAGGAGAAATCAGTCAAGGGATTTCAGGAGCCCAGATTTTTTCATTCTCGGTCTTGGACAAAGATCAAGAGGTCATTGAAAAGCTAAAGGAATACCAAGGGCAATACGTAAAGGTGAGCTATACGGAACGGTACAGCACCTTTTTTTGGATGGGAGACACCAAGTATTTCATTACCGAGGTTCAAGCGGAACGATCTCCACATTTTAGAAATTAGTACGCATGCTGATGCAGCAGCATTACCGAAAAGAACTTGACACATGGAAAAATATAAGTACGTCAAAGACTCCCGAGTTTCGATAACGGAACTGATGCTTCCCTCCCATTCGAATTTTGGAGGTAAAGTACACGACGGACATATCTTGAACCTTATGGATCAAATCGCCTTTGCCTGTGCGTCAAAACATTCTCAACACTATTGTGTGACCGCTTCCGTGAACAGAGTCAATTTTCTGAACCCTATTGAGGTCGGGGAATTGGTCACCCTCAAGGCCAGCATCAATTATACAGGTCGCACGTCAATGGTGGTAGGCGTTCGCGTAGAATCGGAAAATATAACGTCTGGTACTAAAAGACACTGTAACTCTTCCTATTTTACAATGGTCGCCAAAGGTGACGATGGCAAAAACATAGCAGTCCCAGGTTTGATCATTACCGATGACCAGGGAATTAGGCGATTTGCCCGTAGCAAATACCGGAAAATGGAAGCACAAGAACGGGATACCAAATTTGAACCCAAATCCTTCGATTCAAAAGAGTTCATTGAGGAATTGAAAAATGAAAATATTAAAATAGATCTGAACTGACCTGTTCGGCCGCTGCGGCGTCCAAAAACCAAATTAAATCCTTTGTTTTTGGAGAAACGTGACTCGCGGGGTACTTCAAATAGCCTTCCTCTCGGTCAAGAATACTACCTACTTTTTCAGCTTTGCTATCGCCGGTCACCAAAAAGGCAACGGTTTTAGCATTATTGATGATACGACCGGTTATGGAAACGCGTTTTTGACCAGAATCTGGATGCGTAGCCACTTCGCAGTTATCGGGCGAGACCCATAATTTCAACTCGTGTGGAAAAATGGATGCGGTGTGCCCGTCATCTCCCATTCCTAAAATAACCAAGTCGAATTGGGGCAATCCCAAGGCTTTTGGTAAAAGATTCTCGAGCAAGCTGCCATAGTGTTTGGCCTCTTGTAACGGATCCTCTTCGCCCCGAATACGGTGCACATTTTCTTTAGGGATATTTATTTTTGAAAGAAGATGCTCAACCGTCATCTTGTAATTGCTCTGTGCATCATCGGGAGCTACACACCGTTCATCGCCCCAATAAAAATGAACATTCGACCACTCGATATCGCCGGCATAATCGCTTGCAAGCATGTCGAATACGATTTTAGGAGTGCTGCCCCCCGATAAAGCCACATGGAACGCATGGGGCTCAGCTGCTTTCTTTACAAAAAATTTCGAAAATTCTTCTGCTACCTTCGTTTTGTCCTGATATACTCTTACTTCCATTTCCAACGTCTATTTTCAATTTTTACGAACCCCTACTCCTCGATTGGAATCCTTTAACAGATGACACAATATCCTGGATCATCCGCTAAATTCTCACTGGGGTTTCTCCACTCTCCGACCCCTTCAATAAGGTCATTGGCATTTTCAGGACCCCAAGCCCCTGCGGCATATCCATACATCTTCACATCCTTCACCTTTTCCCAATACTCTAAAATAGGATCGACAAAGGCCCATGCCGTCTCCACTTCATCTGCCCTGGCGTACAATGTAGCGTCACCTTGCATGGCATCCAATAACAAGCGCTCATACGCTTCCATCACATGGGTTTCCGTTAAACTCGAATAATAGAAATCCATATTGGCGCGCTCTACTTGGAACCCTTGCCCGGGCACTTTTACCCCAAACTTTATCAATATACCTTCATCGGGTTGAATACGGATGATC
>JBARCC010000461.1:0-2332 GCA_049793635.1 Maribacter sp.
GTGCAGCGGTATCCAAAACTTCATTTTGATTTTCATGGCCACAACGATTACGATCTGGGAGTCGCGAATGTAATGGAAG
Source organism: Maribacter sp. (assembly GCA_049793635.1). GTDB lineage: Bacteria > Bacteroidota > Bacteroidia > Flavobacteriales > Flavobacteriaceae > Maribacter. The sequence continues at coordinate 80 of JBARCC010000461.1, forward strand.
CGGTGAAGGCAGGTTGCCACGGTCTCCATTTGACCGTGAACGGAATGGGCGAACGCGCCGGAAATGCACCTATGGCAAGTGCTGTAGCGGTCATTAATGATTTTTTACCCCAAGTGGAGATTGGAGTGAACGAATCTTCCCTTTTTAAGGTCAGCAAATTGGTCTCGGCTTTTACAGGCTTTACCATACCGGCCAACAAACCTATAGTTGGGGATAATGTTTTTACACAAACCGCTGGTATACATGCTGATGGGGATAGTAAAAAGAACTTATACTTTAGCGATTTAATGCCTGAACGTTTTGGCCGAAAACGCAAATATGCCTTGGGAAAAATGTCCGGAAAGGCGAACATTCAAAAAAATTTACAAGAACTCGGTCTGACCCTTACCGATGACGAATTAAAAAAGGTAACTGCCAGAATTATTGAACTGGGCGATAAAAAGGAACGGGTGACGAAAGATGACCTTCCCTTTATTATTTCTGATGTATTGGATACGGTTACACATCAACAACGTGTTTTTGTAAAATCGTACGTACTTACCCACGCCAAGGGGTTAATGCCTTCCACCTCCCTATCCCTTGAAGTAGAAGGGACCATTTACGAGGCCCACGCGCAAGGTGACGGACAGTATGATGCGTTTATGAACGCTTTGAAAAAAGTATATCTCGCAAAAAAGAAAAGTTTGCCCAAATTAACGGATTATGCAGTTAGAATTCCACCCGGAAGTACCTCGGACGCCCTGTGTGAAACGGTCATTACCTGGGAACTGGACGGAAAAGAATTTACATCAAGAGGATTGGATTCGGATCAAACGGTATCCGCTATAAAAGCTACTGAGAAAATGTTGAACATTATTTAGAAAACGATACAATTACCTCCGGTAATTCCGAAAATAAATTAAACAGACTGCTTCTTATCTTATAATGACGAGAAACAAGTAATCCACAACCATCAAAGAACAACGAACAAAATGAAATTAAATATAGCCCTATTGGCCGGAGACGGTATCGGCCCTGAAGTTATTGATCAAGCGGTAAAAGTATGTGATGCCATTGCCAAGAAGTACGAGCATGAGATTACTTGGAAACCAGCACTTACAGGGGCAGCGGCCATTGATGCGGTCGGCGAACCCTACCCAGATGAGACCCATGAAATTTGTGCGAATGCCGATGCTGTGTTATTCGGAGCCATCGGTCATCCAAGGTTCGATAATGATCCGTCGGCAAAAGTACGCCCGGAGCAGGGGCTTTTAAAAATGCGCCAGAAGTTAGGACTTTTTGCCAACGTACGACCCACATTTACCTTTCCATCATTGATCGATAAGTCTCCGCTAAAAAGAGATCGTATAGAGGGAACGGATTTGATCATCCTCCGAGAATTGACGGGCGGCATCTATTTTGGCGAACGCGGTAGAAAAGACGATGGGAATACTGCTTTCGACACCATGACCTATCAACGGTTCGAAATTCAGCGATTGGCGAAGAAAGGCTTTGAAATGGCCATGAAACGTTCTAAAAAGTTATGCTGTGTAGACAAGGCAAATGTATTGGAGTCATCGCGATTATGGAGAGAAACCGTACAGGCCATGGAAAAGGACTATCCTGAGGTCGCCGTTACCTATGAGTTTATAGATGCTGTAGCGATGCGCTTGATCCAATGGCCCAAAGGCTATGATGTCATCATAACCGCTAATCTATTCGGGGATATCCTGACCGATGAAGCTTCGGTCATTGCAGGCTCCATGGGCTTAATGCCTTCCTCGTCTGTTGGGAGCAAGGTTTCCCTTTATGAACCCATTCATGGTTCCTACCCACAAGCTGCTGGAAAAGATATTGCGAACCCCCTAGCGACGGTACTTTCTGCGGCCATGCTGTTTGAGGATATGAATATGAGCAAGGAAGCAGCGGAAATACGAAGGGTCGTCAATAAATCGTTAGCTGAAGGCTATGTAACCGAAGACCTTGCCGATGGCGGTAAGAGTTATAAGACCAGTGAAGTTGGGGATTGGTTGGCTAGAAGTATCTGACAAACCATGCTAATGTTGAGCTTAACTTGAAAAAAATCGTTGATTAATTCTAATATCCAAATTTTAAATCATATTACGGGTTTCCAAAACCATTTAATTAGAAATTTAATATAAAGGCTTAGAACCCTTACGGTTTTTTATAAAAAATCTATAATTGCAAATTATGGGCAGGGTCCATTACCCTGGATATCAAAGGCCACGGTACGAGTAATCGACGGTATTGCTA
>JBARCC010000462.1:0-2441 GCA_049793635.1 Maribacter sp.
TTGTTTTGCAATTCGTTCTGACGAACGAATACGACTTTAGAAGGTCACATCGCAATGTAATCGACCTCAAAAAAAAGCCCGATGCTATCAAGATCGGGCTCTATTCTCTATTGAAGAAATCCTATTGATTCATGGTCATCAGGAACTCTTCGTTATTTTTAGTTTGTTTAAAACGCTGCTCGATAAATTCCATCGCTTCGACGGGGTTCATGTCCGCAAGATATTTACGCATGATCCACATACGCTGCAAGGTACTCTCATCGAGTAACATATCATCTCTACGGGTGCTTGAAGAAGTAAGGTCAATAGCTGGAAAAATTCTTCTGTTCGCAATTTTACGGTCCAACTGAAGCTCCATATTACCGGTACCCTTAAATTCTTCAAAGATGACCTCGTCCATTTTAGAACCGGTCTCGGTCAATGCGGTAGCGATGATCGATAGTGAACCGCCCCCCTCAATATTACGGGCCGCACCGAAGAAGCGCTTCGGTTTGTGAAGCGCATTGGCATCCACACCACCACTTAAAACTTTACCTGATGCCGGTTGCACGGTGTTATAGGCCCTTGCCAATCGGGTGATGGAATCTAATAGAATAACTACGTCATGGCCACATTCCACCAAGCGTTTCGCTTTCTCCAATACGATATTGGCGACACGCACATGCTCTGTGGGTTCTTTGTCGAATGTAGAGGCCACAACTTCACCGCGAACGTTTCGTTGCATATCGGTGACTTCCTCAGGGCGTTCATCGATCAAGAGAATAATTTGATATACCTCTGGGTGATTTGCCGCAATACCGTTCGCTATGTCCTTTAATAACATGGTCTTACCAGATTTTGGCTGCGATACGATCATGCCCCTTTGTCCTTTTCCAATAGGAGAGAATAGGTCTATTATACGGGTTGAAATCGTACTTTGTCTTTCGGCAAGGTTGAATTTCTCGTTCGGGAATAAGGGTGTTAAATGTTCGAACGATACACGATCTCTCACAATTTGCGGATCGATACCGTTAATCTTATTTACTTTAATAAGAGGGAAATATTTTTCCCCTTCTTTTGGGGGTCTAACATTGCCTAATACGGTATCCCCGGTTTTTAGACCGAATAAACGAATCTGTGATTGTGAAACATAAATGTCATCGGGTGAGGACAGGTAGTTGTAATCGGAGGAACGTAAAAATCCGTAACCATCTTGCATGATGTCCAAAACACCTTCACTGGCAATGATGGAATCAAACTCGTACTCGGGCTCCTTATATCTATTCTTTAAATCCTTGTCAAAATTACTTTTGTCGTGCGGCGTTCGTGGATTTGGCTTTTTGCTGTTCGTGTTGGTGTTCTTGGTCGAATTCTTTTGGAAATCCTTTTTTGAGTTTTGGGTATTTTCCGTCTTAGGCCTTGGCCTTGGTTTTCTCGTTTCTTCCTTGTCTTTGGCTTCCTTTTCTTTGGAATCTTCTTTTTTTGAAGAAGACTCTGCTTTGGGGCTTGGCTTCGATTCTTTCGGTGTATTCGAAGCAACCCGCTGCTGTCTTGGTCTTGGTTTCGGTTTTGTTTTTGTTTTCTCTTCAACCGGTACAGATTCTTCAGAAGTAGCTGGTGCAATGGCAGCTGCAATTTTTGGGTTTGCAGCTTGCAGGTCCAATATTTGATAGACCAGGTCTAATTTTTTTAAGGTTTTGAATTTAGGAACCTTGAGTCCTTTAGCGATATCCTGAAGTTCAGGTAGCTTTTTTGATTTTAAATCTGAAATCTCAAACATTAAGTAGTAGAATAAATTATATGTGATTTGTATAGTAAGAAGTGAACTTTATCTTGGGTTTTCTAGGAAAGTTTTTCCTTTTCGGTAGGTGTTATTTTCAATAACGAAACAATATTACAAATTATTTTGAATAATAGAGGTATAATTTTTGAAAAGACCTGTATTTTTGTGGTGTAACGAGCTTATTGATTTATGATTCAGAGAATACAGACCGTTTATTTAATTATTGTCGCAATACTCACGGGCATTTTGCCGTTCTTTTTTAACCTTTGGATCGATATTGACGGGGTAGAGGTCTATGCGAATAATGAATTAATGTTGTCCATCGTATTTTATGCAAGTGCCGTCTTAGCGATTTGGGCCATGACTCGTTTTAAAAATAGAAAGTCCCAGTTTGTCATCAACAGACTGAATTTGATATTGAATGTTTTTTTACTAGGATTTTTCGTTTATCGGTCACTAAACTTATCCGGAGAGGCTTCGGTCTCGGAGAAGGGTATTGGGATGCTGATTCCAGTATTTTCTATCGTTTTTTTAGTCCTAGCCAATAGGGCCATAAAGAAGGATGAAGATCTTGTAAAATCTGTTGATCGTTTGCGTTAAACCTAACATCTTAGTAGTATTAGTGCGTTAAACCCGGGGTAGTTCCCGGGTTTTTTATACCCTAAATCCGTCCTAAAAG
>JBARCC010000463.1:0-2120 GCA_049793635.1 Maribacter sp.
ACCAAGAGCAGCACATGGGCTGGGATATTGGATATGCGTCCACCCCGTTAAAAGCATATATAGACCAACTCACTACTAAAGAAATTTCCATATTGATTCCCGGCGCCGGAAATGCCTATGAAGCGGAATATTTATGGGAACAAGGTTTTAAGCATGTCCATATTCTTGATATTTCAAGTATTCCCTTGAACCGATTCAAAGAACGGAATCCCGATTTTCCGCAAACACAATTGCACCAAACGGATTTCTTTCAGTTTACCGGACAGTTCGACCTCATTCTGGAGCAGACCTTTTTTTGTTCGATGCTTCCCACGGATGCAAACCGCGCTGCCTATGCAGAACAGATGTCACGGTTACTGAAACCGAACGGAAAATTAGTCGGAGTCTGGTTTGATATTCCGCTCATCACAGATACCGAAAAACGCCCTTTTGGTGGCGATAAGAAACTATACCTCAGCTATTTATCTCCTCTTTTTAAAACCATCACTTTTGAACCGTGTTACAATTCTATTCCGCCGCGTATGGGGAACGAACTGTTCGGGATATTTGAAAAGAAAGGAACTATCTAAAAAACGAGCTTTGAACCTACCGTCATATCGAGCGGAGTCGAGATACACACATAGTCCAAGTGGTTAAAGTTCTCGAATCCGCCCTCCATCCGTCAGGTAAGTTCGAATTGACAGTGAAACAGTGTTTCAGACAACCTTCTCCTTTTTATTGACAAGCTGCCACGCTTTTCGGGGTAGGTAATAAAAAATAAAAAACAGTCCCGCTAAAATACTCCCGAACACCATTGGAATCATGGCCCCAAACGTAAACATAGAGCCTAGGACCCAACCAACCAGGTATTCCGACTTATAGACGGGAAAGAAGAACGCCAGCATCAATACGGTACCCATGAGTTAGTCAATGGCATCAATTCCGTTCATAAAGCAAACGGCGATGATGCCGGAAACCAAAGCAGCACCTACACATCGAAGCACTATTATTTTTAAGGGTCGTATGGTAACTTTTGCGTCAGGGAAATCTATTCTCTTATGAATACGATGCAGGAGGTAGAACGTAAAAAATGGGAGTATACTTCCCCCTAGCCAATTGGGTGTAGCGGGCAAATTAGGAATGTGTAGCACATAGTGTTCGGGTATACCGCCATGAAAATAATCCCATAACATATGGCTCCATACCACAACGGTAATGATTGAGGTGATGAGAATACGCCTTTGTAAAGAAAGCTGATGGTTCACGATGCTTCGTATTGATTGATTGCTTTTGACCTTAGACGCATTGATTTTCAATTTGTTACACCTAAAGTCCCTTTGATCATTGAATTTCGGGGAATGCGGGAATCCTTTTCCTTAACAACTCTTTAAGAAATCCCATCATCCATTTGCCCTATATTTAGGCGACTAACGAACAAACTCAAAAATGACAAGAAGACTATTCTCCCTTTTGGTGCTTTTAGCATCGTTTCTTACCTCAGCACAAGAATTCAAAATGGACCTGGTCCAAGATTTAAAACCCCGTAATATAGGCCCTGGCGGTATGAGCGGGCGTGTGACCGCCATTGATGTGGTTACCCAAAATCCGGATGTCATGTTCGTGGGCACTGCCTCCGGTGGATTATGGAAATCTACTTCTGGCGGTATAAAATGGGACCCGATTTTTGATAAGGAAGTCACGGCATCCATCGGTGCGGTTGCCGTACAACAAAGCAACCCGTCCGTAATTTGGGTGGGAACTGGAGAAGGGAATCCAAGAAATAGCTTAAATGGCGGTTATGGAGTGTATAAGTCTTTGGACGGAGGTAAGTCATGGACCTCCATGGGCTTGGAAAAGACCCGACATATCCATCGCATTAAAATTGACCCTACAGATCCGAATACGGTATATGTGGGCGCTATAGGTTCCCCTTGGGGCGAGCATCCAGAGCGTGGTGTTTTTAAAACCACGGATGGTGGGGTTACCTGGGAAAAAGTGCTTTTTGTGAACAATAAGACCGGGGTGGCCGATTTGATCATGGATCCCACCAACCCCAATAAACTGATCGCCGCCATGTGGGAACACAAACGCGATCCGTGGTTTTTCAATTCCGGCGGTGAAGGCAGTGGATTGTATATGAC
>JBARCC010000464.1:0-3138 GCA_049793635.1 Maribacter sp.
CCGATACCGTGATTCCTGCAATGTCATTATCCTGAATAGTAATACTTGCCGAATTTGCCGTTGGACTAGGTGTGTAACCGGGTCGGTTGTCAATTCTCCAAATTACAGTTTCATCTATCTCATCAAAATCGTCATCCTCTACAGATAAAGTTACTAGCCGCGACCTGGTGGTACCTAAGCCAGTCAAAGGTACCGAAATAGGCAAAGGCTCATAATCATCATCTGAGGTTGCCGTACTTGACGGGTCTACACTTAAAAATATTTCATATTGTATGAAAGTAGAACCACCTGTTAAACTAATAAGAAATTGTCCATCAACAGGACCCTCTTCATTTGCGTTGGGTTGTGTAGCTGTAATCGAAACCGTTTGCCCAAGAATTTCTCCGAACGATACAGAAAGGAAAAATAACGCAAATACGACTAGGGTATTTTTTGAATTTATTCTGGATGTAATGCTCAAGAAAATAGAAAGTATTTTCATTTTCATAGTATTCTTTTCATATCCGTTACCATAAGGTAAACCGGTTCTAGCGTTTACGCTTAGGAAATAAGGGCCTCAATATTAGTGAAAAAATAAGCTAAACCCCTCACAAACAGTTGAAAAAAGGATTTTTTGGTTAAATGGTAAATTTCGGTGGTTATAATTCGCTATCCAGCAATGGGGATTGCGTTTCTACTGCTGGCGCTATTTTTTTGATAAGGCCTTGAAGTACTTTTCCCGGACCTATTTCGGTGAATACGGTTGCCCCGTCTTCTACCATATGTTGAACACTTTGCGTCCATTTCACCGGCGCCGTCAATTGCAGCATCAAATTCTTCTTGATTTCCGATGCGCTGTTCACCGCCGTAGTACTTACGTTTTGATAGATAGGACAGGTGGGGGCTCCAAAAGGGGTAGCATCGATCGCGGCCGCCAGTTCGGTCCTCGCCGGCTCCATGAGCGGAGAATGAAAGGCTCCCCCAACGGGAAGCATCAATGCTCTTTTTGCACCCGCCTCTTTTAATTTTTCACAGGCCGTTTCTACGGCTTTTATTTCCCCTGATATCACCAATTGCCCGGGGCAATTGTAGTTTGCCGCGACGACGATACCGGTAACAGCACCGCAAATGTCCTCGACGATATGATCTTCCAATCCCAACACTGCCGCCATGGTGGAGGGTTGTAATTCGCAGGCTTTTTGCATGGCCAGCGCACGTTGTGCCACTAATTTTAGTCCATCCTCAAAGGACAAGGTGTCGTTGGCGACCAAGGCCGAAAACTCCCCTAATGAATGGCCAGCGACCATATCGGGACGAAAAGATGCGCCCATAACAGCACTCAAAATCACGGAATGCAAAAATATCGCAGGTTGGGTGACCTTGGTTTCCTTTAAGCCTTCCGCAGTGCCGTTGAACATCACTTCGGTAATTTCAAACCCTAAGATAGCATTCGCCTTATGAAACCATTCCTTCGCCACCGGATAGTGTTCATAAAGATCCATTCCCATTCCAACGAACTGGGCTCCCTGCCCAGGAAAAACATATGCGTTCATAGCTTTCGATTTTGATGCGCCAAAAATACGGATTTCAATTTCATTCTATACAGCAAATGATGCGGTCAATTATTCCGATTCCTTAAACCAGCCCGAATACATCGTGTAGGCTTCGGCGATACGGTTGATTTCCCCTGAACTTAACGCCGGACTTATGTCTTTGATTTTCTTTGCGGGCATACCCGCAAAAATACTTCCCGAAGGTACGTGGGTGCCTTTGGTAAGTACCGCACCCGCCGCAATAATGCTATTGCTTTCCACAATACAGTCATCCATAAGTATGCTGCCCATACCGATCAATACATTGTCGTGAACCGTACACCCATGTACAATGGCGTTATGCCCAATAGACACGTTGTTGCCGATAATCGTAGGAGATTGTTGATAGGTACAATGGATCACGGCGCCATCTTGCACATTTACCTTATTGCCCATTTTTATAAAATGTACATCTCCCCGAACAACCGCATTGAACCAAATACTGCACTGGTTTCCCATTGTTACGTCACCTACGATGGTTGCATTCTCGGCAATAAAACAATCCTCTCCGATTTTTGGGGTCTTACCACGTACCGCTTTTATCATCACTTCAACTTTTAATTAAAATAGGCTAGAAATTCTTTTTTCTTTGAAGCCGAAACCAACACTTCCTTCCCATTGGACATGACCACACTGCCCCCTTTCCCCTTTCTATATTTTACAACCTCGTTGACATTGACCAAATAGGATTTATGCACTCTCGCAAAGGGAAATTCGAGCAGCGCGTCCTCAAAATACTTCAAGGTCTTGCTCACCACTATTTTTTTGTTCAACACGTAAATTTCGGTATAATTATCATCGGCCTTGCAGTACAGAATTTCGGAAATGTTCAAAATTTGGAATCCGTCTTGTTGTGGAAGCGTCAATTTACCTTCTACCCCCTTAGCTTTAGAACTCAAGACCTCCCCTTCCAAGGCCGTTTCCTTTTCACGTACCGTTTCTACGTAGTCGACGGCATTTATGAGCTCATCGATGTTGATGGGCTTGGTCAAATAATACGCTGCATGGTTGTTCAGGGCATCTTTGGCATAATGGTCATAGGCCGTAACAAAAACGGTTTCAAAAGCGCGATCCGGCATTTGGTCCAGCAGATCGAACGCATTCCCAAAAGGCATTTCCACATCCAAAAAAACCAGGTCGGGTTCATTTTTTTCAATCAACTCACGTGCCTCCTTGATGGAGCTGGCCTCACCGACCAACGATACGTTTAAACAGTATTTACTCAAATAGTTTCTTAAAATCTCCCTACTATTGGCCTCATCATCGACCAAAATGGCTTTTAATCTCATTTTTCCTTCTTAAGGGTGAAAAGCACTTTGGTCCCAGAACCATCGGTCTCCAAATCGGTTATTTTTATCTCTACAGTATCGGAATACATATCATTGAGAATTGCGACCCGCTGCTGGATGATACCCATGCCTTTCGATTTTTGTTTCTTTTGGTTTTGGGTCTTGATCGCTGCCGATTTTTTTCTGCCAATACCATTATCCGTAATCGAAATTACGATAGCGTTTTCGGTTTTCTGTTGGATACCGATCGATAACAATCCCTTGGTATCCCTATACCT
>JBARCC010000465.1:0-14966 GCA_049793635.1 Maribacter sp.
CAAGAATTTAGGAAATTATCTAATTTCTTATAATCTTCGTCTGCCCATTGAATTATCCAAGTTAAAAAAGCATCTTGGGAAAGCTCGGAAGTAGCGTAATCAAATATGTTTGGTTTGATTTTCAAGAATTTAGTCCGTCATTAACTCGGTTATTTTCTTGATTGAGTTAGAGCATATCGCCAAAGCAGTTTTTGCACTACCATCGGATAAATATTGAAAATTTTCTTTAACCGCAAATTGACTATAAACGTTCAGAACTCCAATGAGTTGTTCTTTTACTTCTGTGCTTAATTCAGGTTTAATTTTTTCGTAGGCCGTCTCGAAGTCCGAATATGTGTCAATAGCCTTTTGGTGAAACATAATCCTACAATTATTGTCGTATTGAACATTACTGCTTTCGGTTAGGTACGTGTCAATTTTTATAAGTGAAGAAATAAAGGTCGCTTTGCTCTCGGAATTTTCCGTTTGGGCAAATATATTGTTTGAAAAAATTGTAAATCCGATTAAGATTAAGACTAATTTGATTTGTTTCATTTTCAGAAGTTTTTTGGTTTGCTTGATGTTTGTCATAATTGCTAATAACTAATAAAAATCCGTACAAATTACATCCCCTTTTAAGCTTTGGTCACTCCAATACCGAAAACTCAATACTGGAATCCGTAAAAACCGTATGGGTCTGGGTCTTAAAATCTGCTTCGTCCGCTTCAAAAATATTCTCTACATAGGTTTGAGGGTTTAAATCGATGAGCGGAAACCAGGTACTTTGCACTTGAACTTGCAGCTTATGCCCCTTTTTAATGGTATGGAATACATCTTGGAGTTTTATGGTAACCGCCGTCTTTTGGTTGGGGACAAAAGGTTCTGGCTCTGAAAAACTATTTCTAAAACGGCCTCTTAATACTTCGCTGCGCACCATTAAATGGTAATTGCTCATTTTTAAATGGTCTTGCATCCCCTCATGGGTAGGGGCGTCGGCAGGATGTACATCGATGATTTTTACAATCCAGTCCGCTGCGGTCCCCGTCGTCGCTACCTGTAATTTGGCAAGGATGTCCCCGGCCAAGGTAAGGTCGTTTTCCATGACATCGGTTTCAAAGACCAAAACATCGCTACGGCGCGCTGCAAAACGTTGATCGTCCGTCATATATTTTCTCGGGGTAAATACGGTCTTGATATCCTCCGAATAGGGTACCGGTTTTTTGATATCGCTTACAAACGCAACTCCCTCCGTATTCTTTTGTTCCCAGGTCAGTTCTTGGTCCGGCGAAAGGTACATGTCCTTTTTTACCATACCTGCGGGAGGCCAACTGTCGTAGGTTTTCCATTCCTTTCTACCAGAATCATAGACATAAGCTTCGGGCAAACCGCTGTTTTTATCGCCTGCACCCTTTAAAAAATGGTCAAAGAATTTCGTCTCTATCTTTTCCTGATAAAATTCGGAGATGGAATCCCCAAAATAATAGTTCCCGACACTATTCTGGCCATTTCTACGTGCCCAGCCGCCATGGTCCCAAGGCCCAAATACGAGGGTATTGTAGTTATTGGCATTATACCTTTCTATATTCTTGTAGGTTTCCAAAGGTCCGTACAGGTCTTCTGCATCAAACTCCCCACCTACGACCATGGTCGCCACCGTAGGTTTTACATTTTTCAAGTGCTGTATCAAACCCCTACTTTGCCAAAGGGCATCATAGTTGGGGTGTTCTTTTAACTCGTTCCAGAAAAAATCATCGGTTACGCCCTCATTGGCCATACGTGGGGTATCTGCCGTTTCATATTCAAAAAACCGGTCCAGATTTTTCAACGGGCCCTCATCCAAAAAAAATTGGTATTGATCTTCGGTCGGTAGTTCGGGCAATACGTACCAAGCCGTATCAATGGGCTGGTCGCCATTAGGTCTAGGCGTGCCAAATAAGGAAGTAGCCCTGAAATAGCTCAACAGGTAAGCTCCATTATGGTGGAAATCATCAAAAAAGAAGTCGGCAATGCTCGCCTGTGGGGAGGCGGCCTTTAATGCAGGGTGCGCATCGACCACAGCATAGGTGGCGTAAAAACCGGGATAGGAAATCCCCCAAATACCCACATTGCCATTGTTATTTTCCACGTTGTTCACCAACCATTCTATCGTATCATAGGTGTCCGAGCTTTCGTCTATATCCTGATCGGTCGTCTTATTGGGAATATAGGCGCGCATATTCTCATAGTGCCCCTCACTCAACCAGCGCCCACGTACATCTTGGTACACCACAATGTAACCGTCTTGCATCATGTGAATGTTAGGGGCAATCTTTTCCTTGAACTTTCCCTCACCATACGGTTGTGAGCTATACGGCGTACGCTGCATGATCATCGGATAGGCTTTGGAGGTATCTTTGGGCGCATATATGGTGGTGTGCAACTTAATGCCATCGCGCATGGGGATGTCCACTTCTTTCTTGGTGTAATTGTCCGAGACATAGGTTTCCGAAACTTCGGCCTCCACATTTTTCTTATCGATTTTAGCGCAGGAGTGTATGCCTAAAATCAGAAATGCGGAACCGATTAGAATGGGTAAGGTAGATTTCATCATCATTTTTAATTTTCAGAATTAAATCTACTAAAGTATATCAGGATATACTAACAAAAAAACGGTCTAATCTATAGCTTCACTAGGCGCCTTTGAACAACACCATTCGATGTGTTCAGCAATACCGTATACACCCCAGCGGATAACGTTTCTATCTCTTGGGTATACACTCCCTCATCTTCGGGATCGAGACTGTTGCTAAGCACTAGAGCCCCACTTGAATCATAAATCCCAATTTCTGAAACCGCATGCCCTGTTGTCTCAAAATAGATAAGGTCGGAAGAGGGATTTGGATATACAACAAGCTCCATCTTTTCTACATCACGATCTTCCGGTTCGGGCACATCGGTTACCCCTTCTTCATTTTTACTACAGGTACCATTGGTATCCAATACGGTTAACGAGACTGAACAGGTAGATGTAACCCCATTCTTATCGGTTATGGTCAGGATGACTTCATTTGACCCTACCTCAGAGCAACTAAAATTTGTTCGGGCCAACGTCAAGGAGACTTCTGGACAACCGGTTTCGGTACTGAAATCATATACATCTTCCGGTCGTACCTCAGCAGTGCCCGTTTCATCCAACGAAACGGTAATCGATCTGCATGTGCCTATGGTAAACGTTGTTTCTTCCAAAACCACGCTACCTAAATCCGTAATGCATCCGGTGGTTGCGTGCTCCACCATAATATTATAAGCACCCGGTTCCAATTTAATGTCATACACCTCCAAGCCTCTGCTCCACTGCGGATTCAAAACTACACCATCAATCACTATTAAAAGATCAGCTGAACTGTCTTGACGAGACAACACTACGCTACCGCTACTACTGCAAGTTTCAGGCTCTATCGTTAAATCGATAACAGGCATTTCAAGGGTTTGAAGACTAAGTTGTTGTACGGTAGTGGTACACGTCCCATCATTCCAACGTCCAATGATTTCATACGACCCTTCCTTTAAATCAGGAAGTCTTAGCGTTCCCGAAGTATCGGAATACGCATCAAAACGTACGCCATTATCTATACTGATTTCCAAACCATCTACCTCTGGATGATCATTAAAACCGATTTCAATGATTCCATCGTTCCCCGTGCAACTAGGCATTTGTACAATTGCTAAGGAGAGCGTGAGCACTGTCGCCTCTTTTAGCATTGCATCACCCAGATATTGAATACAAACTGATGCCATCTGTCGTATAGCGATATTGAAGTTTCCAGCAGGTAACGATATGGAGATCCTGTTTTCCGATGTTGACATAGAATGGGTGTAGTTGTTGCCGCCATCCAAACTAATCTCCAACTCACCCTCTGTGGTATTCCGAAGGATATCGATTGTGCCATTTTCTTCACAAGTCGGCTGTACCACGGTCAAAGATGTGTTCATTGAAACCGGTGTTACCGTAACCACTTCTGAGGTAATTTCCTCCCCGCAAAAGGTCATGGCTTTGGCCCTGTAGTGTATTGACTCCGTGCCTATAGCGGAAACAGTAAGGGTATTGGTGGTTGTTCCATTATAATCGGCACTGTCATTGATCGCTATCCAAGATTCGTTTACTTTACGTTGCCATTGCCACGCATCAGCTTCGTTCACCAGATATTGCAAGGTCACCGACCCATCATCTGTACAAGGCGTTTGATTCTCAGGTTCGGCAAACACTACCATTTCCTCGCAACATTCGGTGTAATGGACCATTAGGGGTAACCCACAGACCTGCTCGCCAATACTCTTATCGGTTACATATTCCCCACCTAAATCATCGATGGCGCTAAGGTCACGTTTTTGCTGACCAGGGCCTACCGCAAAGTGCATTACCTCATTATTATTTATCACATGCCCTAACTGGTGGGTATGCCCAATTTCATGAAGCATCACGGTTTCAAAATCGAACTGATTATTGGCCGGGGTTCCATTACCATAATACCAATTATAATCATCGTTGATCACAACTTCCACTTCAAAGACCACCCATTTTATCGTATCTCCTTGATAGCAACCTGCATATCTTGAACGGGCATACCCCAAGGTACTTCCGCCCAATTCCGTACCATTATCAAACCGCACTACGTTTATGCCATCTTGTGCATCTTCATCTATTTCAGTATCGGCACCTCTGGTAAAATTAACCCCGGTATTGCAGGACCATGTTTCCATGATACTTTCAAAGGCCTTTGTAGCACCCACATTGGATGCAAAATCGGTAAAAAATTGAAACGCATAGCCTCCTTTATTCGAGTCATCGAACATTTGGATTTCGTAAGACCTTCGTTCTTGGTTATCAACAAACTGAACATTGATGTGATCGTAACCCATACGAACGTTCTCTGAGCTTACGAGCGATTCCCCATTCGCCTTGTCCACCCTGATTTTACCGGTGCCTGCCCTGTAAGGTACTTCCACAACAATTTTACTGGAAGTCCATTCTTTGATCTGATATTCCAACACCCCAATGAAATTACGTCCACCACTATTGGCATCCGCAAAAAGTACAGAACCTCTTTCAGTACCAAAATCAGCCCCTGTAATGATCATGGTATCGCCGACACCGGCATTGAAATCGAATGTGGTATTGCTTTGGGATCCATCCTCGGCAGTCATAGCAGATTCACGGGAATCCATAGGTGCAATTTCACTATCCTCGGTATCCCAAGGTCCTATTGTAGGTATTAATGGAACACCAATACTATTTCTTAGCAGGGTATAAAAAGACCCTTGTATATCGCTATAACGTTCAAAGACTGAATGTGCCGTCCCAGTATGAAGGTCATACGAAATAAATCCCAATGCATTTTCCACTGGCTTATAGGCGGTTGTTCCCAAACCTAAATCCACCAATGAGGGTTGCAAGAGAAAAAGGCCCATTTGCCCGATATTGAGTTCCAGGGCGTGACTGACCTTATCCATAGACAAATCGACAACTCCGCCTTGGGTAACCACCTGTATATCTTGATTTATGGGTACTCCTTTAAAACTTTTAAAAAGGGTAATCTGGTGTACCGTGTATATGTTTTTATTTTCCGTATCCCAGTACCCCTGCTGAGAGACCACCTTGCCCTCAACTACTAAAGAAGCTTGGTTAAGTAAATCCTCCAAAGGACGTTCAACGGTCATACATTGGGCAGATGACATTAGGGGAAGTGTAAAAATAAAGAGTAGTATGAAAACGGATTTGTAGGTCATGGGCTAATGGTTAGGTTCATGTACGTCTATGTACGGTAGACCTCGCTTAAAGTTCAAATTGGTGACGTTAGATCGATAAAACGCAGAAATTGCAGAGCTACGCGCAAAATAGGAATGCAATCCGAAAGAGCGATAATGATAATGGTTTCTAAATTAGGGGCGAAAGCATGGCCGCCCATTCCATACTATTGTCTAATCGTGTTCCGGTACCCATTGCGCTGCATGTTTGACATCCTTTTGCGCACTACAGAGTACTTTTTCTTAAAAATGCTACCCTGTAGATACATCTGTAGATTATTCGTTTGATGCTATACATACAAATAGGATGATGACGAACATTAGCTTTGGAATACTTCGGGATATCCTTTAAAGGTAGCCAAACCAACATTTAGGTAGCTTTCGTAAGGGTATGCACCAGTAAACAACATTGGAGACCATTCCGTTATTTGCAATAGGCATCGTTAGCTGTTTATGGGCAATTGTCGCTCGCATAAGTAACGGGTTTCTCATAGGTACTTGTTTTAAGATTTGGACGCCACGATTGGTGACCCATTAAATATATGTGGTCTTTTTCCTACTTAAAAATTTTTGTGGTGAAATTGCCAAACCGGGTGGTCTACACCAGCAAACAGATTATTTTACCTAAACAACCCATTTAGATATCTCCAACCTACTGCCAATAAGGGGGTGCATCATGTGTCGGAAACATGCATGGTGTCTTAGGGGTAGATGCACGAACGTGCATCGTTTTTATTTTTATAAACCACGACAGGGAAGTGGCCTTTCTGCAACAAGCACGGACATTTCTTCAATAAAATAGAAAACCTTAAAACCTAGTGGCCTGCCTCTAAACCTATAATCCAAACGCCTTCTTGATCGCATCTACCTTATCCAACTTTTCCCAGGTGAACAATTCTACCTCTTTCTCGATGCGCCCATTGTAAGGCGATTCAAATACTTTGGTAATGGTCCTTGGTTCTTTGCCCATATGCCCATAGGCGGCCGTTTCCAAATAAATAGGATTTCTTAACTTCAAGCGCTCTTCAATGGCGAAGGGTCGCATATCGAAGAGTTGCGCTACTTTTTTGGCGATTTCCCCATCGGATAATTTCACTTTTGAAGTTCCATAGGTATCCACGAATATAGAAGTAGGTTCCACCACCCCGATGGCGTAGCTCACTTGCACTAAAATTTCATCGGCGACCCCCGCCGCTACCAGATTTTTAGCGGCATGCCTGGCTGCATACGCCGCACTACGGTCTACCTTACTAGGGTCTTTACCGCTAAAAGCCCCTCCCCCATGGGCGCCTTTACCACCGTAGGTATCCACAATGATCTTGCGTCCCGTGAGGCCGGTATCGCCATGCGGGCCACCGATGACAAACTTACCGGTAGGGTTGATATGGTACTTGATCTGGTCATCGAACAATTTTTGGGTGGCCGCTGGTAATTGTGCCTTTACCTTGGGGATTAAAATTGAAATCATATCCGATTTGATCTTCTTCAACATGGTTTCATCATTTGTATCGAAAGGATCGTGCTGGGTAGAGACCACAATGGTATCGATCCGTTGCGGCACGTTCTCGTCTGAATATTCCAAGGTTACTTGCGCCTTGGCATCGGGCCGTAAATAGCTGATCTCTTTTCCTTCACGTCTTAACTCCGCAAGGGTATGTAAAATTTTATGGGAGATATCGAGCGCCAAAGGCATATAGTTCATGGTTTCCTTTGTTGCATAGCCAAACATCATTCCCTGGTCTCCGGCACCTTGCTCTTCTTTGGAACCACGGTCCACCCCTTGGTTGATATCCTGTGACTGCTCATGGATCAACGAAATTACCCCACAAGAATCACCACTAAATTGATATTCCCCTTTCGTATACCCAATTTTATTGATGACATCGCGGGCGATATTCTGCACATCCAAATAAGTGTCGCTCTTTACCTCCCCTGCTAGAACAACCTGCCCGGTGGTTACAAGGGTTTCACATGCGACTTTACTTTCTGGGTCAAAGGCCAGAAAATGATCCAATAATGCATCACTGATCTGATCTGCCACTTTATCCGGATGTCCTTCACTAACAGATTCTGAGGTAAATAAATACGCCATTACAATTTTTTTATGGTAATGGATTTGATGTTGTTCAGGGAGAAGTTTATACGTCTCAAAAATGAGCGTCCAAACGCTTGTTTGGAATAAACTGCTTTAGCATTTTTATCCTTAAACTGGTTTAAGGCCCCGAGGTTGCAATCAGTCAAATCCTTCCTCTTTAATATATGGCAAAGGTATGAAAATGGTTTGTTTTTAACCCTCATAAGGCAATTTTTATGTCTTCATCGACCCAAGTGTACGAACCTCTATTTCACCCTGTATTTCATCTACTATTTTTCATAAAGCCTAATATACTTTGTATATTGCGCATCTCTATTTTCACATCACTAACCGATAAATCACATCAAAATGCATATTGCCGTCGCTGGAAATATTGGAGCGGGAAAAACGACCCTGACCAGATTACTTTCAAAACATTACAAGTGGGAGGCGCATTTTGAGGATGTAGTTGAAAATCCTTATTTAGATGATTTTTATAATCAGATGGAACGTTGGAGCTTTAACCTTCAAATTTACTTTTTGAATAGCAGGTATCGCCAAATCCTTCAAATAAAGGAAAGCGGGAAAGACATCATACAAGATCGGACCATTTACGAAGATGCCCATATTTTTGCCCCTAACCTGCACGCCATGGGGTTGATGACCAATCGTGATTTTCAAAATTATTCCAGTTTGTTCGACCTGATGGAGAATTTAGTGGACCCACCAGACTTGTTGATCTACTTAAGAAGTTCGATCCCCAACTTGGTCAAACAGATTCACAAACGCGGTCGGGATTACGAAAATACCATCTCCATAGAATATTTAAGTCGCTTGAACGAACGCTACGAAGCGTGGGTTCACCATTATGAAAAAGGAAATCTATTGATCATTGATGTGGATCAATTGGATTTCGTGGATAATCCTGAGGATTTAGGGCTCGTGATCAATAAGATCGACGCTGAAATCAACGGACTTTTTTAAGTGCTTTTAAATACTGGGCAGTGGACACATTTGAAGAAAAAGTTACCGACTTTTTAAAAGAAGAAATCCCTTTTGTATTCATCATCGATTTCCCAACTTCGAATAAACAAGTGTATTCGTTTGAGGAGGCTGCCGCCCATGACATTTTTTTTAATATTAGGGGAACCAGTAACGACAAGGGTGCTATACAACAAACGGCATCCACAGTTGGAATCGACCTCCATCCAAATCCGATTTCTTTCTCTACTTACCAGAACGCTTTTGAGACCGTAAAGAATGAGTTGCGCAACGGAAATAGCTTTTTGCTGAACCTCACCTTTCCGACGGAGCTGAACGCCGCGCTCGACCTAAAAGATATTTATCGGAAAGCCGCCGCTCCCTATGCATTATTGTACAAAGACCAGTTCGTCGTCTTTTCACCCGAATGTTATCTAAAATTCAACGGCGGTCATGTGTATTCCTATCCCATGAAAGGCACCATCAACAGTACGATACCCGACGCTATGGAAGTGCTACTCTCCAATAAAAAAGAACTTCATGAGCACAATACCATTATAGACCTTATACGAAATGATCTTTCTATGATCTCAAAAGAGGTTCAGGTTACCAAGTTCAGGTATGTGGACCGGATCAAAAGTGGAAGTGAAGAATTGTTACAGACCAGTACAGAAATACGTGGAAAACTGCCGTTGGACTGGAAAAACAATTTTGCCAAGTTGCTATTGAGCACACTGCCCGCGGGATCGATCAGTGGGGCACCTAAAAACAAGACCCTGGAAATCATAAATCAGGTTGAATCGAAACCACGGGGATTTTATACAGGCATCTTCGGTATCTATGACGGAAAAAATATCGACAGCGCCGTAAGTATCCGGTTCATCGAAAAAGACCATGACAGGTATTATTTTAGGAGCGGTGGGGGAATTACCCACCTGAGTATCTTGGAAGAGGAGTATCGAGAACTTTTAGAAAAGATCTATGTACCCACTGTTTGAAACCGTCTGCATTAAAAATGGTACCATTCTGAACGGCACCTACCACGAATCTAGGTTCATGCATTCCTATCAACACCATTTTCACAATGCACCCGATTTTTCCATTTTCGATACCGTACATCTCACCGAGCTGCATCCAAAAAAGACCTATAAACTGAAAATTATGTACGGTAAACATGATGCCGTTTGGACGGTTTCGGAGTACCACAATACCATACCCACCACCCTTAAGGTCGTTATGGATGACCACATTGCTTATGGTTTGAAATTTTTGGACAGAGCTTCCTTAGAACACCTTTATAATCAGAGAGCTAGTTTTGACGATGTTTTGATTATTAAAAACAACTTGGTGACCGACGCTAGTTATGCCAACATTCTCTTTAAAAAAGGAACCGAAATCAGTACCCCAAAAACCCCCTTGTTGCGGGGTACGTGCCGCGCCCGGAGCATTGTGGAACATACCATTGTCGAGAAGGATATTCCGGTTTTAGAAATTCCTAGGTTTACACATTTTCAATTGATCAATGCCATGAACGATTATGATCCCTATCGATGGATCTCTACCAAAAACATAGCGCTTTAAACGGCTGTGACCCTAATTTTGATTTTAGCATCAAGCTTTTGAAAGCGCGTTCTGAGATTTCCCCTACTTAATAAATCCGTGGGCCTTAGCGTGAATGATGGCTTCGGATGTATTATGTACCATGAGAAAAGGGATGTCCTTGAAATTTTCAAACAATGTCGTGATCCGTTTCATGCGCCTAGAATCGTTTACACTACGCAGATAGATTGCCTTGATCTGCCCTGGAAACAACGAGGATATTTCTTGATAGATATCCCCGTCTTTCTCCCCGCTATCCCCGATCAAAATAAAGGGAAGTTGTGGATACGCCTTCAAAAGATTCGTAATTTCCTTTTGTTTCTGTGGCTTTTCGTTACCCCTGTTCCGCAGTTTGAAACTGGACATGCTCCGCAACAGAATAGGCCCTTTCGGAAAATTATTGGTTTTCAGGAACAGTTCTAAGTACCGGTATAAATTCCATGGACTGTGGCTTACGTAAAATATGGGATTGGCTTCATTCCCGTTCGCCCCATTATGCAGCTTATGATAAAAATCGGACGCGCCTTCCAGCTGCATACGTTTTGTGGCCCGTTTGAACATGGTGTTTAGAATCACCTTCCATTTTAAGGAAGAGACTACCCCAGTATGTAGAATCGTATCGTCAATATCACTGATCACCCCGAATTTGGCTTTCTCGCTCGGCACTAACATTTCGCCCGGGAAACGGTTTTGAAGTAAAATTTCACGTTTCAATTCGGTATTGGAGAACGATAGTTCGAATTGTACCCAGCCTTCTGCGTTCGCAAGTTTATTGAGGCCGGTCATGGAATGGTCGAGTAAATAATAACCATCTGCATCGGTCCTTGTGGAGACTACCCTATGATCACCAAGTTTAATGTGTATTTCGGTATTGCGTATTTCATCGGTCTCGAAACGTTTCCAGGTATTTTGCATCAAGTTGAAAATACCCTTCTTGTCCAAATCAATATCCTCATCCTCCAAGGCACGACCCCGAATGTATAAATGATCCGCCGATCCGTACGACTGAAAATTAATGATCTGTAGTTTATCTTTTTTAAAGATTCGCATCATGTTAAAAATACATCGTTTTTGGGAGCTAGCTACTTTTTAATTTTTGTCCAAAGTAAGCTAATCGTGCGGTGTAATGCAACTATTTGGTTCTTATCCATGCTATCTACACCCTTTACGCACTGAACCATAGCGTTTACTCATTATCCATTTTACCACATGAAGTAACGGCCTACTTTTAAAAAGCAATATTGCATATAACGTACTTCAATGAAGTACCTCTAAACGACATCACATGAAACCAAAGAAAAATCCTAAGAAAGAACTCGGTCGAAATAGTAGCCTTTATTTTGTATCCGGACTATTGCTCGTACTGCTACTTACCCTTGTGGCGTTAGAATGGAAAACGTATGATACGCTACACGATTACGACGTTGCTAAGAACACCGTTGATGAACCCAAAGTCGAGGAGGTTCCGGTGTTTGAGTTGGAAGTCACACCACCGCCCACTGTACCGGTCGTACCCACAGAAATTGAAGTCATTAAGGATGAGGAACCAAATATCGAGACCCTAACAGCATCTACGGAGTCTTCACAGGATCATCCGATAATGGAAGTTTCGGATATTATGGTTAGGGAGGTTGAAGAGGAAGTTAACGTGAATTGGATAACCATTGAAGAAGTCCCCATTTTTCCAGGTTGTGAAAAGGAAGCGGATAAACGGGCGTGTTTTAATGAAATGATGCAAAAGCATATCCGTAAAAACTTCAGGTATCCAGAAATGGCCCAAGAACTAGGTCTGGAAGGGAGGGTGAACACCCAGTTCATTATTCATAAAGATGGCAGTATTGGCACCATTCGAAAAAGAGGACCACACGAACTATTAGAGCAAGAGGCCGAAAGAATATTGTCCAAATTACCAAAAATGGTACCGGGAAAACAACGGGGTACTCCTGTGAAAGTTCCTTTTAGCATCCCAATTACTTTTAAATTAAACTGATAAAAAGCAAAAAAACCATCAGCTAGACTGATGGTTTTTAAATTAGAATCTATTAAAAATTTTATTTCTCAATTTCCACTTTTTCAATAGTCACTTCAGTCTTGGCTCCATTTCGCTGCACATTTGCATCCTCAAAAGCTTTTAATTGGGCCTCGACCTCGGCACGGGTACCGTTATAGGTCACCTTCTCCGTTATCGCTTTCCCATTTACCATAGTGGAATAGGTAACGGTCGCTTCGGCCAAATCTGCACTTTGCACATTAAGATCAATTGAAATTTCTTTTTTATTCCCTTGCAGCGCCATGCCCTCTTCATCAGTATGCCCACCTAGTATTGGTGCGATTACCAAGCCGATCAAACAGGTCAACTTAATTAAGATGTTCATGGAAGGACCAGAAGTATCCTTAAAAGGATCACCAACGGTATCTCCGGTTACGGCAGCCTTATGGGCTTCAGAACCTTTGAAGGTCATTTGTCCATTGATCTCTACACCGGCCTCAAAAGATTTTTTGGCATTGTCCCAGGCACCCCCAGCATTGTTTTGGAAGATGGCCCAAAGTACGCCTGAAACGGTGACCCCAGCCATATACCCACCCAACATTTCTGCAATGGCCAATTTGTTCATTCCAAAAAGTAAGGGTGCAAAAGCGATCAACAGCGGAAACCCAATGGTCAACAGACCTGGTAACATCATTTCCTTAAGCGAAGCTTGCGTAGAGATGGCTACACACTTATCATATTCCGGTTTCCCGGTACCTTCCATGATACCAGGGATTTCCCTGAACTGGCGTCGTACTTCCTGTACCATTTCCATAGCGGCCTTCCCTACCGCGTTCATGGCCAGGGCAGAAAATACCACGGGTACCATACCCCCAACGAACAACATCGCCAAAACCGGTGCCTTAAAAATATTGATTCCGTCAATTCCCGTAAAGGTTACATATGCGGCGAATAATGCCAAAGAGGTCAAAGCTGCCGAGGCAATGGCAAAACCTTTCCCTGTGGCTGCCGTAGTGTTCCCTACAGAATCTAAAATATCGGTACGCTCCCTTACAATAGGCTCTTGCTCACTCATTTCGGCAATACCGCCTGCATTATCGGAAATGGGTCCGAAGGCATCGATTGCCAATTGCATCGCGGTCGTCGCCATCATTGCGGAAGCTGCCAAGGCTACTCCGTAAAAACCTGCAAATGCATAGGACGCCCAGATGGCTCCCGCAAATAGTAAAACGGATGGGAACGTAGAAATCATCCCTGTTGCCAATCCTGCAATGATATTGGTACCTGCACCTGTTGAGGATTGCTGTACGATTTTTAAAATTGGAGGTTTCCCCAATCCTGTGTAGTACTCCGTGACCGATGAAATTACAGCTCCTACGACCAACCCTACCAAAGTGGCATAAAAGACACGTAAGGAGGAGATTTCCTGTAGTCCCTCGCCAAAAAATTCCATTTTCATGGTTTCAGGCAACATCCACGTTACCAGACCGAAACAAGAAATGGCGACCAGCACAATAGACGTCCAGTTACCGATGTTCAACGCACCCATCACCTCCGCCTCTTTGGCGTCGTTACTTTTAATTTTTACCAATAAGGTGCCGATAATAGAGATGATGATGCCCACCCCTGCAATGGACATGGGTAAAAGAATAGGTCCAATGCCTCCAAAAGCATCGGAGATAGTTCCACCCATATCCTTAATGACATAATTACCCAGCACCATGGCGGCTAGAACGGTAGCCACATACGAACCGAACAAATCGGCACCCATACCGGCTACATCACCCACATTATCTCCTACGTTATCTGCAATGGTTGCAGGATTCCGTGGATCATCCTCAGGAATACCTGCTTCAACTTTACCTACTAAATCTGCACCTACATCGGCCGCTTTGGTATAAATACCGCCACCTACCCTGGCAAATAGGGCAATGGATTCCGCACCCAAAGAGAAACCGGCTAGGGTTTCCAAAACTATGGTCATATCCATCGTCGTGGTCCAAACACCTCCCATAAAAAACTGAAAGAATGCGATGAAGAAGATAGTAAGGCCAAGAACCGCTAAGCCTGCCACTCCGAGACCCATGACCGTGCCCCCGCCAAAAGAAATCTTTAAGGCATTGGGCAAACTTGTTCTAGCCGCCTGGGTGGTGCGTACATTGGTTTTCGTAGCGATCTTCATTCCTATATTTCCCGCAAATGCCGAAAAAATAGCTCCAAAAATGAAAGAGACCACAATCAACCAATGGGTCGTGGGTACCACAAAAGATACGATAGCAAGTAAAACACTGACGATGACTACGAATATTGATAAAAGTTTGTATTCTGCACTTAAAAAGGCAAGAGCGCCCTCATAAATGTAATCTGAAATCTCCTTCATTTTACCATCCCCTGCATCTTGCTTCATTACCCAGGATCTTTTGATGCCCATATATATAAGGCCCAGAACAGCCATTACTATTGGCATATAAATCATTAGTGACTCCATTTAATCTCTTGTTTGTTAGTTATTATTTTAGCGCGGCTAAAGTAGTAAATTAGAATAGAATAAAAAAAGCC
>JBARCC010000466.1:0-7871 GCA_049793635.1 Maribacter sp.
GCCAAAATTATCAAAGGACGGCCCTGCAATGGGCAAGTCCGTTTTTTCAGTATTGTATGCGAGGCAAGGTGATGTAACCAATGCCTACCGGCTTTTTAAGGAAAGCTATGTGCCTAACCAACAGGCTCCTTTTGGTGCCCTATCTGAGGTTGCCACTTCTAACTTTTCATACTTTTCAACAGGTGCGGGTGGTATGTTACAAAGTGTCCTCTTTGGATTTGCTGGTTTGGATATCACCGATGAAGGAATTATTCAAAAAAAACCAATGCTACCCAAAGAATGGAAATCATTAACTATTACAGGGGTGGGTACTGATAAAAAAACCTATCGAATCGATAGATGAGTGAATGGTTAAAGGTCAAGAAACGAAATGCTCACAACACCTTTAAACCCTTTGGGCTGAGGGCAATACCGGAAGGGTTGTGTATATGTTTTAAGACGCTTAATCATTAAAATTTAGGGTCAGACAAGAAACAAAACAAAACCCATCTCCCCCGATAATAGGCCAGCAAGCTTAAACCAAAAAAAATCCCTAAGAAAATTGGAGATACGTATTAAATAATTATATTTATACGTAATAATTATCTTATGGACAAGAAACTCACATTAAGTCTGGATAAAAGTATTATCGAAAGTGCGAAAAATTATGCGAAATCAAATAATATCAGTTTGTCAAAACTTATCGAATCATACTTGAATACCTTGACCCAGCGAAATAAGAATAAGACGCACATAACGCCTCTTGTAGAAAGCTTAAGTGGTTTGATATCTCTCGATGAAGATTTTGATGCTAAAGATGCTTATACGGATTATCTTATAGAGAAGTACAAATGAGCAGATTACTCATTGACACTAACATTGTCATAGACCTCCTTGCGAAACGAGACGAATTTTATGATGAGGCTGCTGACATCTTTTCCCGTGCGGACAAAAAGGAATTGAAACTGACGATTTCATCGCTCACATTCGCCAATACTAATTATATTCTTTCAAAATTAAAGTCCGCTAAGGAGGCGAAAGAAATATTAAGAAAATTTAAGGTGCTTGTAGAATTATTGAGCTTGGATGATAAAATAACGGAGTTAGCTTTGAGTGATGATAATTTTCCTGATTTTGAGGACGGATTACAGTATTACTCGGCCATTGAAAATCAAATTGATGTAATTATCACCCGGAATAAAAAAGATTTTAAAAACTCTAAAATTCCAGTATTGACAGCAAAAGAATTTTTAGCTCGTGAATAGTGCCGATTCGTTAGTACCTAACGTGTCTTTATATAGGGCACCACCTCACCAACGGTATACACAGCATCCCTAGGCTCCAAAAGAATAAAACCATCTGCCTGTGCCAAGCTGGTCAAATCCCCTGATCCGTTCTCCGTTACGGGAGTCGCCCATAGGGTTCCCTCCTTCCAAGTGGTTTTTACCTGCATGAATCGGGTCAAAGGTGAATCAATCTGAAAATCGACCGAAAGTTTGGCACAACGTTGCGTTACGGGAATACCCCAAGAAGTATGTAGCCAAGGCAAAAAGTAAAGATGATAATTGGCAAATGTGGACACCGGATTTCCGGGAAAGGAAAAGATGACGGTCTTCGAAGCCTCGTGCACTCCGAACCAAAAAGGCTTTCCCGGTCGCTGTGCTACACGATGAAAAATTCTTTTTACCCCTAAAATTTCCATGACTTCAGGGAGGTAGTCGAATTTTCCTTTCGAGACCCCTCCACTCAACAAAAGCACATCGTTATTTAGCAGGGCCTTTTCCAATTCTTTTTTGATGGAGGCCTTATCGTCCATCACGTGTAGCGACGTAGCTTCTATGGCAAGGGTTGACAAGGCCGCTTCTAAGGTGATACCGTTGGATTTTCTGATTTGATGGGGTTCTGGTAGGGTATCGACATCCACCAGTTCGTTTCCTGTAGCAATCGCACAAACCTTAGGAAGCCCAAGGACACGCACGGTATGCTTCCCGACGGAGGCCATTACACCAATTTCGGCTGGGGTTATTCGAACTCCCTTTCCCAAAATTTTGGCTCCTTTTTTTTCATCACTCCCTTGAACATGAATATTCTGCCCTTTTGTTACTTTTTCATTGAGCGTTGCCTTTCCATTTTCGATGTGGATGTGTTCATACATAATCACGGTATCGGTGTGTTCGGGAACCACCGCTCCGGTCATTACTTCGAGGCAATTTTTAGCATCCTGCAATCGCTGCTGTGGCATTCCTGCT
Source organism: Maribacter sp. (assembly GCA_049793635.1). Lineage (GTDB taxonomy): Bacteria > Bacteroidota > Bacteroidia > Flavobacteriales > Flavobacteriaceae > Maribacter. Next base: position 2,229 of record JBARCC010000466.1, read on the forward strand.
GCGGCATCACCTTCAATGACAAATTGATGTTTCGTACCTACCACATCCGAAAATTGAATGGCAATCCCATCTTTGGTAGCACGATCGAAAGGCGGAAAATCACGGTCGGCATGAATATCCTCTGCTAAAATTCGGTGTACACTTTTCAAAAGGGGAACTTCTTGCATCCCAAGATTTAAGGGATGATGCATGACTTTTTGATAGGCTTCCTGAAATGTAATCATAGTGCAGTACTTAAATTGAGTAGGGTTAAAAAGGCGTATTATCCATAAATAACCTCGAGGCATACCCACAAAGCATCCATAAGAAAACGACCTAAAAATTACGAGGCAAGCCTCGGAGCAACTTGCCCGACCGCGGTCAAGTTTAAATCTCGCTTATCGAGTGACTCTAAAAAAATCCCAATCCGTTGACCAACAACACCCTGATCCCGACGATGAACACCAGTAGCGCCGTTACCCTTTTTATACCGTTGGCCGATAGTCTTTTCAGACTCATACGAATGCCCAATTGACCTCCGACCAAAACCGATACCAATAAGCAGCTAGTTTCAATCAAAGGCAGGGACAGTGCATCTGCAGTCAGCAAACCAAAAAGCCCGGAAACCGAGTTGACCAAAATAAAAAAACTGGCCAGTGCCGCAATTTTAATGGCCTTGTCCCATCGCAAATGATTCAAGACCGGGGCTAAAAAAATACCTCCTCCAATACCTACCAAGCCTGACAACAGGCCAATTACTGCCCCTAAAATAGCACTTAGATACGTAGGATACACTTTTATTTCTTGCCGGGTATTTTTTAAACCCAACGTTTGCGAGGCCAGAAATATCGACGATAAAATGAGCGAACTTCCCAACAGAATGAAAAAAACATACTCCTGTAATTTAAAGATAGCCCCGATATAGGCCAATGGAATACTAGCTAAAACGAAGGGTAAAAAATGGTTTAATTTTGCATGTCCGTTCTTAAAATAAAGATATGTACTGCCAGAGACCACCACCAGATTACAGACCAAGGCTATGGAACGGATCGCAAGAAAACTGGTCAAGAAAAGGCTCAAAAATGCAAGATAACTGGACCCACCCCCAAAACCTACCGAAGAATACAGGGTCGCAATGATAAAAAACCCGATACAGAGAACGACCAATTGCTCAATAGGTATCAGCATACCGCGTTATCTCGTTCATACCACCCTTTACGTTGATAAACTCTTTTTCAGGAAATAATCCCTCTAATAGCAGAATCGCCTTTTGACTTCTACTGCCCGATTGACAAATGACATATACGGGCTTGTCCAAAGGTAATTCAGCGCTTCGTTCTCGGAGCACATCCAAAGGAATCGTTACTGCACCTTTCACATGTTGTGTTTCAAATTCTTCCGTAGTTCTTACGTCTAACAGGGTACCTTTACCGTCGGCCATCGACTTTTTGATATCGGCCGCCGCTACCGATTTAAGGGGTACATCACAGTTAAAGGCATAGCTAGCCTCCAATTTTGTAATCTCCCTATACTTTGAATTCGAACTGAATTTCATCCGTTGGGTCCGCTGCGACAAACCATCATAAAGCAGTAAGGTTCCAGAGAGTACTTCTCCGATTCCGGTCACTACTTTAATGGCCTCCAAGGCTTGAAGGCTACCTACGATTCCGGGCAAAATCCCAAGAACGCCGTGTGCATTGCAATCGGGAATTTCATCGGAGTCGGGCATTTTTGGAAACAGACACCGATATGTAGGCCCATCCTCATAATTAAATACGCTCACCTGCCCTTCAAAACCATGTAAGGCACCGTAAACAAGAGGTTTTTTCAAGATAACGCACGCATCATTAATGAGATAACGTGTGGGAAAATTATCAGAAGCATCGACAATCACATCATAGTCCTCCATAATTTCCAGCGCATTTGAAACGGATAAATAGGTCTGAAACGTTTTTATATGTGTGTCGGAATTTTGAGCCGCCAATTGATTTTTGGCCGCCACTACTTTGGGCAATCCGACCATTTTTTCGGTGTACAGTACTTGTCGGTGTAAATTGCTTATGGAAACCACATCATCATCAATAATGCCCAAAGTACCCACGCCCATAGCGTTCAAATACATCAAAACGGGTATACCCAATCCACCTGCCCCGACAACGAGTACCTTGGCCGCATTCAACCGTTCCTGCCCTTCCGGACCGAAACCGTTCAAAATCATCTGCCTTTGGTAGCGTTGCATGTTCATGGAATCAGTTTTGATAAGGCCACCTTATAATCGATGGGAGAATTGGCGTTCAGCAGCACCTCTTTACGCGTTGGAAAAACCAATTGTACGTCTGCGTTGATCAAGAATTTTCTGGGACAGGTGCCCTTGCCGGCCTTTAAATATGCAATTGATTGGCGCAAGGCATCGGGCTCCCAAATGGCACAGAGGGGTTCGGGCAATGGATTTTCGGCATCCGCAAAAGCGCTTGCTACTTTATTGGGATTTCGCGCGGCAATTAGCTCCGTTATCGCTTCCAAATCCATCAAGGGCAAGTCGCAGGCCAATACCAACCACGCCACTTTAGGATATTCGATATGGGCGGATAGGAGTCCGTTGTAGGGCCCTCGATAGTCATCCCTGTCCGTAATGGTTTTGAAACGTTCAGGAACTTCGCTTTCCTGGTCCTTGCGGATGCTTAAAAAAGTTCGGTCGCATACGGTATCCAACATATGATACAAATGCTCTCGCTGTGGTACATCGTAGTACTGAATCAACCCTTTGTCCTCTCCCATGCGGGTGCTTTTGCCTCCAGAGAGGACCAATCCGTATAGTTTAGCGTCGGAAGTCATGGGTACCGCCTGTTTTTTGTTCCAATTGAATGGTTCCTATCACAATATCTTGGGAAAGGGCCTTACACATGTCATAAATGGTCAATGCCGCTATGGTAACCCCGGTCAAGGCTTCCATTTCCACGCCCGTCTTTTCGTTACATTTTACCGTACACGATATTTCAAATTGATCAGTTCCTGGGGTAATGTCCACCTGGATTTTGGAGAGATTGATTTGGTGGCATAGAGGAATCAATTCCGCGGTTTTTTTTACAGCTTGAATCCCTGCAAGCACCGCGGTCTGTACAATACTTCCTTTTTTTCCTACGAATTGCTCCCTAGATAAATAGTCAAATACCTCGGAGGGAAAACGGATGACTCCCGTTGCCGTTGCACTTCGTACGGACGCTTTCTTCTGTGATACGTCTACCATGGCCGCATTGCCGGATGCATCGATATGTGATAATTTTTTTTCCATTAACCGCCGATAGAAGTCATTGAGTTGCTAAACACGTCCTTATATTTTCCTTGGGCCTCGAAGCCGGTTCTTGCGCGGCTGCCTACCGCTTTCAGAATTGCAGATTTTACCTGTTCCTCAGGTTCCCCAGACCGCATCATATCCCTCAAATTGGCACTTGCCTTGGCGTATAAGCAGGTGATTACATCTCCCGTCGCTGAAATACGCAAGCGATTACAGCTACCACAAAACGTTCTACTGAAAGACGGAATGACCCCGAAATTGCCTTTAAAATTTGGGATTTTATAATTAATGGAGGTCGACGTTTTTGGCGATTCCAGTTTATAGTAATCCGGATAGTTGTCTTTTATATGCTGTAGGATGGTCTTAAAATCCCATTTTATGGTCTGAAACTCTTTCGTACCGCCGTTAAAAGGCATTTCTTCTAAAAAGCGGACCGAAACATTGTAATGTTTGGTAAGCTCTAGCATAGGCAAGATATCTTGGGTATTTTGACCGTCTAGCGCTATAAAATTAATACGTACGTTAAACCCCTCGGTAATCAAACGAATCATATTATTGTAGACGACATCATATTGGTCACGGCGGGTAATGCGCTCAAAAGTTTCCCGATCAATGGCATCCATGCTTACATTGATGTTCTTGATACCCAACTGCTTCAGTTCGTCGATATAGGGTCCGATCAAGGTGGCATTGGTGGTGACCGAAATATCTTTTAAACCTTCCATCGCCGACAGACTGCGCAGCAAAACCATCAGGTCTTTTCTCACGAAAGGCTCACCTCCTGTGATCCGTATTTTATCAATACCCTGAGAAACCATTATCTCACTCAACTTTACCAATTCACTGATCGAAAACAGTGTATTGTTTTTCGCAAAATTGATTCCCTCTTCAGGCATGCAATAATTGCACCGTAGGTTACACCGGTCTGTTACCGCTAACCTTAGGTAATTAATTACTCTATTATGATTGTCTAAAAGCATAGTTTTAAAGTACAAAAATCAAGTTAAAGTTCAAAAATCAAGTTCAAGTTCAAGTTCAAAAATCAAGCACAAATTCAAAAAACAAAATCAAGTTCAAGTTCAAGTTCAAGTTCAAGTTCAAGTTCAAAAATCAAATTCAAAAAACAAAATCATGTTCAAAATCAAGCCTTTCTGCCGTAGGCATTGTCAGCAACTACTTGCGAATGGGTACGCTAAATTAAAGAGGTTTTCGATGCCCACAGTAATTTAGTACTACTTCCCCCCTATTTCCTTGAATTCTCAATATTCAATTTTAACTACTAACTGCTAACTTCTTAAATCCTTTAGCAAAAAACTATGGATGCGCCGAAACCCAAACCGATTTATTTGTGAATTTTTCCTTTTTCCAGATGGGAACGGTTTCCTTTAGCGTATCGATCAAATACCTACAGGCTTCAAAGCAGGCATCTCGATGGTCTGATGATGCACCGACAACAACAACCGGTTGTCCCACGATTTTTTCTCCGACCGCATGCCGCATCACCACCTTGTTCAAAGACCATTTTGCAATGGCTTGGTCCGCAATCTTTTCCATTTCGCCCAAGGCCATCGAGGTATAGGCTTCGAATTCCAAAGTGAGCACTTCTTCCTCATTCGTAAAATCCCGGACCGTGCCTACAAATACACAAATACCTCCACTCTTTGCATCGGCGAGCTCTGCATACACCCGTGAGGTATCAATGGCATCCACTATTTCTATTATTTTGTTCATTAGCCTCCACTTACCGGGGGAATGATCGCAATTTCATCGGTAGACCCCAAAGTTACGCCATCATTGGCATATTCACTATTCACGGCAACTGCCAACGAACTCAATCTTGAAAGCTCGGGATATTGGGCATATAACTGCGTTTTTAATGCCCCTACCGTACTCGTTTTTTGTACTCCCGTAGACCAATTCATCTCAGAACTGCCTACAATATCTTTTGCAATTCCAAAAAAAAGTACCTTCATTCTATGCGGTTTTTAAAGAGGATTCAAGTTACCCATAAAAAATAACCTGCCATAAAAATGCATCTTATATTAACTATAAAATTGTATTTGAAGAATTCGGAGGTAACAGAGAACACATGAAATTACTATAAGATGCGTTTAGCGTCCGTTTATTCACAAGTCTCCACTATGGACATTTTTAGTACGGAAGTCAATAACCTTTCTTGTCATTCGCCAACAAAATTATGTGACTCTATTTGTATATTTTCAACCATACAGACGAATCCAAAAGATTCGATGGGGCCAAATAGCCACTACCTGCCTTTAAATTGCACGTGTTGACGACACCTCACATTCCCTAATATTAGCGTTTGTTGTTTTTGTCAATTAATCAATTTCGGTTTTCAGTAATGGGAG
>JBARCC010000467.1:0-5098 GCA_049793635.1 Maribacter sp.
CGCACAGACGGCGGCTACCAAACGGTATTGGGATGATGCCGAAGCGCAGCAGCGCATAGCGAATACAAAGGTGTTGTCCAAAATAGAGGCATCGGATTTTGATGCGGTATTCTACCCAGGGGGTCACGGCCCTTTATGGGATTTGGCGAACGATGCCACCTCCATAAAGTTGATAGAAACCTTTAATGCACAAAAAAAGCCGATAGCCTTTGTATGCCATGCACCCGCAGCCTTGAAAAATGTTAAGAATGCTGATGGGAGTCCGCTGGTAAAGGGAAAAAAAGTAACCGGATTTACCAATAGTGAGGAGGAAGCGGTGCAGTTGACCAACGTGGTACCTTTTTTGGTGGAGGATATGTTGAAAGCGAACGGTGGCATGTATTCAAAAAAGGAAGACTGGGCCGTATACGCAATACAGGATGGCAATCTCATTACGGGGCAAAATCCTGCTTCCTCTGAGTTGGTGGCAGAAAAATTGATAGCAGCATTGAACTAAACGTTTTTAGGATATCATCAGAAGGCCTGCGGATGAATGTTCGCAGGCTTTTTCTGTTGGCGTCTACAGAGATTATTTGGGTCAATGCCATATCAATCAATAGATTGTTCTCGAAAAATTGACCTACAGCGTATCCTCTGTTATTCGGAATGAAGAAGTACAAGAAACTTCATGTCTAGTCTCAGAGCAAAGCTACCTGTCCGGGGAGGAAGAAGTCGCAGCGTTACGACTCTATATTCGACGTAGTTTGTGAACGTAGGCCGTATGAAACGGCTGGCTTTCCTGTATTTTTTAAATACCTTTGCAAACCATAAGAAAACCTAATCAATGAACATTTTCAAGACCTTTATATGTCTAATTTTCGCTCAATTTGTGTACCAAAACGCAATAGCGCAGTTGGTCAATATAGAATCCAAGCGCATGCAGAAAGATTCGGTTCGCTTTGCCTTAAAAAGCGACGTGCTGCTGAATTATACGGATAACAATGGGGATTATATTTTTCAGATAGGGTCGAACATCAGTACGCAGTTAAAATCGAAGGACTTAAAAAAGATTTATTTCTTTATCGGTAACTACAACCTTATCCGAAGTAAAGCGCAAGATTTTCAAAACTCATGGTTTTTCCATCTGAGATACAATCAGAAATTGAGCGATTTGTTTCGATTGGAAGCATTTATCCAAAATCAAAATAATGCTTTATTGACCATCAACAGTAGAAACTTGATAGGTGCAGGAATTCGGTTAAAAGTAGTGTCCACTGAAAACACGAAGGCCTATTTCGGCAATTCGTATATGTATGAGATCGAGCGGATCGACTTGACGGACCAACAGTTGTATAACCATAGAAACAACAGCTACCTTTCGGTCAACCAATCTTTCAAAAAAACCAAATTAGACCTTACGGGAACCCTCTATTTTCAGCCCCTGTACCGAGAAATAGGAAATCACCGTATTTTATGTCAGTTGAAGTCCGAACTGCCCATTACCGAGGTCATCAGTCTATCGGCCTTGTACAACTATTTCTACAGTAGTTTTTCTCCCACGTTAGATAGCGACCGCTCCTCAAACATCAGTTTTGGGTTGACGTTCACGATTTAACCAGCAGCGATAGCAGCGGCTAAATAATTCATAATCAGGGTTTGGTTTTATCGGGGTGTTGAGGGGGGGGGTACACCGGTTAATCTCGTTTGATGATTTTTTCCGCGAAGAGGGCCTCGGTGGACAAACTGCGTACGGTAACCACGTACATGCCCGAGGAAAGCATGCTCAAATCAACTTCCAATGCCGACGCTTCCGTTTTCAATGTTTTCACCCGCTTACCGTTGACATCGGTGAGTTCAATGATGGAAGTTGCGGTAAGCCCTTCGATAAAAATACTAGCAGAAGTGGGATTTGGATATACCGTGATGTGAACCGTTGCGACATCTACAGGCTCGTTTTCGGTCAATACAGCACCGTTTACGTTATAGACCGTAATCACGGGCGGTCTTGCATAGGTTCCCTGTTCCGTATCTCCACTTTGGATGGACAAATATAGATTTCCGGTACTTGGATCGAAACTGCCCCCACCGATATCTTTTGAACCTCCGGCTTGGAAAGGCGAATTGAATTTGCCATAATCGTAGGGCGTGACTTCGTGCGCCAGTAATCGTCCTTCCTTAACCGCTACCAAGTCGTTCATATCCCAAAGCCAATAGTATTGATAGGCATCCTGCGCTTGTGGCGGACAATACCCCCCACACAGATTTCCATTGTCCTGGGTACATTTATAGCATACACCACTTTCGTGTCCACCACTGTTACCGATGGTCAAATATGTGCGTGTTCCGGGAACGACGAAACCATAGGTTGCGCGGGAAAGATGCGTCCATACTTCATTGGTTTTCGAATCGTTGCTCAAATCGCTTTGTAGGGGTTCGGCCAGATTAAAATCCAAAAGGGTCTTTGTAGCGATAGAAGTTGTTGCGGTAAGTGCGTCGCTCATTTCAAACGCGAAGGCGGAAGGTCCAACGCTCAATCTTGAAATGATCGGGATTCCACTGGATTGCCCCGTAATATGGGAACCTTCTAAAATGGATTTCCATGCTTCGGGTATTGGGGATATCCACCCAGAGGTATGTCCCGCGCCGCCTTCAAACGCATAATATCCGTTCAAAGAAGAATTTTCTATCGCTGCGGCATCCTCGATCATTAACGTGGTTACAGAATTATCCCCAGGGGCATCGTAATATTCATATCCATTGACCATCAATTTTCCCTGTCCCCCATGATTGATGTAGTAGAGGCCTCCTACACTATTGATTTTCTGAGGGTTGCCATCGGTCGCTTTATCCAGCACTTGGCTAAAGGATTGTATGGGGTTTTGGACCATGTTCAATTCCGAAAGCACTTCACTCTTCACGATTTCAGGGATAGCGTATTCTGCAATCGCTTGCTGGTGGGCATGCCCGACGATAAAGAGCGAATGATTATCGTAATTATAGGCGATGGGTCCTTGGGCATAATTGACGTCCGAAACTCCGTTACTACTGGCTTCTATTCGAAAAGCACCTTCATAGGTCAATTGAGAGATGTCAAATAAGGGTAAATTACTAGCTTCCTGGGCACTTAGCACTGCGAAAAAGGCATAACAAATAGGTCCGAAAATGTATTTCAATCTCATGCTGTTTATACATTAAAAGGGTGAACCGCGGGTTAATCGCTTGTGCTATCGATTCTTTAATTAATAACGTACTGATAATAAGAATGTTGCATCAAGGCATTCCGTATGCACTAAAAGATTATCTTCTTTCATCGATAGGATACGCGTAAATGTATTTAAAAATTTACCTGTCAGGTAGTTTCAATCAAGTACTTCATTGCTAACGGACTACGCCAACCTGACTGAATTTGTGAATATCTCTTCCCTTTTTTGTCCAAGCTAGCCTCGCGGTTCCCTTATATTTGCCATCCCTAAAAAAAACAAAGATGAGTGCAACATGGTACGAATGCAAAGTAAAATATAGAAAGCTTGATGAAGCTTCCGGTACACAAAAGGTAAAGACAGAACCTTTTTTGGTCGATGCCCTATCCTACACGGAGGCGGAAAGTAGAATTACCGAAGAGATGTCGGCGTATTTAAGCGATAGTGATGAAATCAAGATCACCAACATTAAGGTGGCCAACTATGCGGAGATCCATCCGTTCGAAAACTGCGACAGATGGTTTAAATCAAGGGTTTCCTTAATCGCCTTTGATGAAGAAAGTGGCAAGGAACGGAAGACCAACCTCTATCTTTTGGTACAGGCCAATGATGTAAAAGAAGCCTTTGACCATACCAACAGCGTAATGAAGGATTCTATGGGCGACTATACGATACCGGCAGTTTCAGAATCCCCGATTGTGGACGTATTTCCCTATTTTTCAGGGGAGGAAAACGAGCTGGAGCGTCTTAAAAAATTCACGGAGCTTAAGGATTCCGGAACGGTAGATACCACCATGGATTCTGATTTGGAACTAGCGGATGTGCTTAGCTCTGAAGCTACCGAAGAGGCGTAAGTCTTACTAGTAGTATCTGGAATAGATAATAACAGTTGACCTGAAGAGACCATTATCTACGGATAATGACCTTTGTTATAGAGGCAAAAAAAGAGTCGATGTACGTACGCCCTAAGTGGGTTACGCATATCGACTTTTTTCTATAGCCCTCTTCGAGAGCTGGTGCCCAACATAGTTAAAGCTTCAATATCCCGCTGCTTGACCGTCTTTTCTGGATTCTGAAGCTCCGGTAAAGACTTTTGATTCCACATCAACACCAATGGCCTGGTATCCCCCGTAAATACCCACGGCAAAGGCAATATCGTGTCCTCTTTTACGCAATTCTCGAATCGTTTCATAACCGAAACCGCTTTCCAGATTCAAGGTACCTCCATCGGTCATTACAGATCCCGTAGGTTGTGAACTTCCCCGATGTCGCATTCTTGGAGCATCCCCAGCTTCTTGCAAATTCATCCCGAAATCAAGAATATTCACAACAATTTGGGCATGCCCTTGAGGCTGTACCGCTCCTCCCATAAGTCCAAAACTCAGGTAAGGATTTCCATCTTTGGTGATAAAGGCCGGTATGATGGTATGAAAAGGTCTTTTGCCCGGCTCAAGGGCATTGGCATGGTCCTTATCTTGCACGTTGAACATTTGGCCCCTGTTCTGCAATACAAATCCCAATCCGTCGGGTACCATGCCCGAAGCGAATTCGGAATAAATGCTTTGGATTAATGAAACCATATTACCATCCTTATCGGCTACCGTCAAATAGGTCGTATTTCCACTTTCAATTTCAAAATCCCCTGCGGGATATGTATCTGCCGCAGAAGCCATATCGATCAGGTTCCGTTGCTGGGTTGCATATTCCTTGGATACTAGTTGGGTCAAGGGTATTTGGTTGAAATCGGGGTCCGCATAAAATTTGGCTCGATCTTCATATGCAAGTTTTTTTGCCTCGGTAAGCACATGTAGGTAATCGGTACTCCCAAAACCCATCGATGCGATATCGTAACCTTCCAGAATATTCAACATTTGTAGGGCTGCCGTTCCCTGACCATTCGGTGGAAGCTCCCAAACCTC
>JBARCC010000468.1:0-5281 GCA_049793635.1 Maribacter sp.
TATACGTAGGTAGAGAAACTATTCTTTCTTCTTTTCCTCCAATTGTTCATCGTCTTTCGAAGCGTCTTTAAATTCCTTGATACCACTACCCAAACCTCTCATCAGCTCAGGAATTTTCTTCCCTCCGAATAATAATAAAATCACTACAACCACCAATATTATTTGTGGTGCACCAATGGCCAAGAAAGTAGATAAGATTGTCATATGACTTCATTTAAATTGCGAAACAAAGATACTAAAAACTACTACAGATAACGCAGCAAAATGAAATACGGTATGTATTATGCGTATTTTAACTATAAATTGTGCTTTCGCGGCCATATTGGCCGAAAGTATGCCCTTAAATTTCCACGGGCAAACGGTTTCAAATTGTTTTCTAAGTTTATCTTTGTTAGGATGGCCAAAAAAGTCAAAAAAAGAAAAGAGATCAGGCGAAAGCTACTGCATAAGTATCGTTTGGTAATTTTGAACGAAAGCACTTTTGAAGAGAAAATCTCCTTTAAATTAAGTAGGCTCAATGTTTTCGTAACAGGATCTTTATTCATGTTGACCCTTATAGGGCTCACCATTTTATTGATTGCATTTACGCCACTGCGGGAATATATTCCCGGATATTCATCTACCCGCCTAAAGAGAGAGGCCACGGAGCTTACCTATAAGACAGATTCGTTAGTGAGGACCTTGAACTATACCAATAGGTATTTAGAAAATATCCGTATGGTGTTAAAAGGGGATATCGAGAATACGGTAATCAATAGAGATTCCCTTTTTCAGCAATATAAATTAGACCCTTCTTCGGTAGATCTTAATCCCATAAGGGAAGATTCTTTGTTGAGGGCAGAGGTAGCCCTTGAAGACAAATACAACTTGTTCGAACGCGTGGCCGATAAGAAAAACCTAGTGTTTTTTACTCCGGTTTCGGGCGCTGTGAGCATGGGTTATAATGCTGACGAAAAGCATTATGCCGTCGACATTACGGCCGCTACCGATAGCCCCGTGAAGGCTATTGCCAATGGTACCGTCATTTTTTCCGAATGGACCGCCGATACCGGGTATGTCATCATCATAGAGCACGAAGGGGGTTTGTTGAGCGTGTACAAGCATAATGGTTCGCTTTCCAAATACCAAGGAAACATCGTGCGCGGTGGTGAGGTCATAGCGTCGGTGGGCAATACTGGGGAATTAACAACAGGGCCCCATTTGCATTTTGAGATTTGGGATAACGGAACACCGATAGACCCATTAAATTTTATCGATTTTAATTGAGATTTAAATGTCCTTAAAGACCCTCGCCGCCAAAATATTCGCACGTCGCGTAGCCAAACGTACCGCACAATGGGTCGGTAACCCCATAAAAACCCAGGAAGCGGTTTTTCAACGGTTGATCAAGAAAGGAGCGAAAACCAAATTCGGCTTGGATCATGGTTTTAGTGCCATTCGTACGCACGAAGAATTTAAAGAACAGGTTCCGATTAGGGATTATGAAGAGCTAAAAACCTACGTAACGTTGACCGTTGCAGGAGATGAAGATATTCTCTGGCCTGGTAAACCGGTGTATTTTGCGAAAACGTCCGGTACCACCTCTGGCGCTAAATATATACCAATAACGCACGAGTCCATAAAAGAACAGGTAAGAGCCTCCCGAAATGCGATTTTGAGCTACATCCATGAAACAGGAAACGCCGATTTTGTGACCGGTAAAATGATATTTCTTCAAGGAAGTCCGGTTTTAGAGGAAAAAAACGGAATTAAGCTAGGAAGGCTTTCGGGAATATCGGCGCACTACGTACCCAATTACCTTCAAAAAAACAGAATGCCGAGCTGGGAAACAAATTGTATCGAGGATTGGGAGACGAAAGTAAATGCAATCGTAGCGGAGACTAAAAATGAAGATATGACGGTTATCGCAGGAATACCTTCTTGGGTACAAATGTATTTCGAACGTCTCAAAGAAAATACCAACCAGAATATAGGGGATTTATTCAAGAATTTTGAGCTCTTCATTTATGGAGGGGTAAATTACGAACCGTATAGAAAAAAGTTCGAAAGCCTGATTGGCAGAAAGGTTGCCAGCATAGAATTGTTCCCGGCGAGCGAGGGCTTTTTTGCCTATCAGAATTCCCAAAAAGAGAAGGGAATGCTGCTGCTGCTGGATGCGGGAATATTTTATGAATTTGTAAGGTCTGATGAATTTTTCAACGAACGTCCAACCCGTTTGACCTTGAAAGATGTTGAGGTCGACGTGGATTATGTGATGATCATATCGACCAACGCCGGCCTCTGGGCATATAATTTGGGGGATACCATTCGGTTTATTTCGGTGCATCCCTTTAAGATAGTGGTATCCGGCAGGATAAAACATTTTATTTCGGCTTTTGGGGAGCACGTTATCGCCAAAGAAGTAGAAGAGGCGATGTTGGTCGCTACGCACGCAACCGAGGCCAGCGTAAGTGAATTTACGGTTGCACCTCAGACCCATACGGAGGAAGGCACATTGCCCTATCATGAATGGTTCATCGAATTTGAGCAACTGCCGAACGATATGGACGTTTTTATACACCGGTTGGATGAAGCTTTGCAACAACAAAATAGTTATTACTATGATTTGATCGTTGGGAAGGTGCTACAAACTTTAAAGGTCACCCCTATAGCCACGGGGGGATTTTTGGAATACATGAAATCTATAGGTAAACTTGGGGGGCAGAACAAAGTACAGCGTTTATCGAACGATCGTAAAGTAGCGGAGGCCTTATCGGAATACAAATTCAGGGATGCCTAACGTATGTAAACAAATTATAAATTGTAATTTTGTTCGAAATTTTTCATGGGAAAAGCAACTACGACAACGAGGGCGCAAGAATCTACGAACGCGATCGAACGGATGTATATTACCATGCGGCATCTTTTCAATCGAGGTTTCTACAAGCCCAATGGCGTCTCGGGAGAAGCTTTAAAAAGTGCATTATTGCAGCTACGACCTGAAATCTACGGATCGGTAGGAGAGCAGAAGGCGGAGTTAAGTGGATTGATCTATGTTCTGGAACGATTGCCCGAAGGTATCGAACAGTGTAGGTTCATCAATTTAACATCTGACGAGGGCTACGGAATTTCACATATACACCCAATTATACCGCCAAAAAGAAGGAGAAATTGTTATCGTATCGATGATGAGCAAATGAACATCGAGATTACACGGGGCAGGTCCGATATTTACGACATTCTTACCCATCTAACCTTTCTCTTTATAGAATCTGAAAAAATCGGTAACAGGGTGTTGATACCGGAGACCGAAAAGACCATTCGAGACTGGTCAAAACTTGAAGTCGCCATCGAAAAGGACGACCTCACCCAAGCAGAGCGGGAAATTGCGTTGATTCATACGGCAAATATCCTAGGACGGTCTTTCGAGGAAATCGTAGAGGTCTACAAAAAGTTCAGCACTAAGGAAAATCCAGAGCGATTTCTACGGATTATCTACTGGTTGGGCAAATTGGCCTTGGAAGAACAACTTATGGGAGAAAGAAGGGCGATTACCTTTAGCGCTTTGCTGAGGGAACGTTTGGGCCACCATATTCATGGCGAACGTTGGGCGAACAATATCAAGGGCATTCTTAAAAAGAACCATCTGCTGCAACGGCCCATTCATATCATTTCAGCCAATATGCATAGTGTAATGAATTCGCTCTTTGCCAAAAGCACGTTGAAAAATGAGTTTCCGGATACGGATTCACTGCGTATTTTTGAAGCGCTGAGCAGTTCTGGAAACATAGCTTTACGAAAAAAGGTAACCGATGTCGCGACGAAGAACGGAATGATCTCTGTCGACGATACTTCTGGTACCAATATAGATGTGCAGATTTTTGATACCGCCAAAATCGCTTCCGGAAATTGCTCTTACAACTTCCCCAAAGTAGACGACGATAAAAAACCTGTTATATTTGTGATGGATTATGCGTTCGGCGAACAGGCTTATGAAACCATCGACGAACTCTTGAAGCCCTACAGTACCAAAAAGAATAAGGACACCTTAATCAACGTCGAGTCTGTATCCATCATGGGAAAGGCCGGTATTTTGGAAGGAGGAAAAGGAGACTTAATGATACCATCGGCACATATTTTTGAAGGAACCGCGGATAATTATCCGTTCGAAAACGAATTATGCGCAAAAGATTTTGAAGGCTATGGGTTAAAAGTCTTTGAAGGCACCATGGTAACCGTGCTGGGCACTTCCTTACAGAATAAGGATATTTTAAAATTTTTCCATAAATCGACCTGGAATGTCATTGGTCTTGAAATGGAGGGAGTACACTATCAAAAAGCCATCCAATCCGCCTCTAAAATCAGGAAGAGTATCGGAGAAAATGTAAAAGTACGTTATGCCTATTATGCGTCCGATAATCCGCTAGAGACAGGCAGTACTCTTGCTTCGGGAGGCCTAGGAACCACGGGGGTAAAGCCTACGTATTTAATTACCGATAAAATATTAAAACAAATTTTCAATTCGTAATATGGCGGAGAATCGAACACCAGCGAACCCTAATAGTTCTGATGAAATAGATCTGGGGCAATTGTTCCAATTGATCGGGAGAGGCTTTAATGCCCTATTCCGCTTCTTTCTGAGAATATTCCTCTATTTAAAGAAGAATATTTTTATACTGATCGGTTTAGTCGTGGTGGGATTAGCCGTGGGATATGCCTTGAATCAAATTTCATCGAAAAGACTGAAAACGGAGGTGATCGTAAAGCCCCAAATGGAAAGTAAAAATTACTTGTACGACGTTATTAGCGAGGTTCAGGCCAACATAAAAGCCAAGGACACTTTATTCTTTACATCAATCGGGATAGAAGAAATGGATTTCGATGCATTGGAAATAGCGATATCTCCAATCGATGATAATAAGATGAGCAGTGAAAGCGAGATGAAATACCTAGAATTACTCCAAAGTTTTGAAAACACCGACGCCATCTCGGATATTGTACGCGCAGAACTGGAAAGTAAGAGTTCGTTTAACCATCGAATCATATTTTTTTATAAAAACCCGAAGCTGGGTTTAAATTTTGCCAATAAGGTGATGGAGTATGTCAATACAAATGCGTATTTCGTAAGGCTTACCGAAATTTATCGCAGCAATGCCAAGGGCCGTATAGATCAAAATACAGTTTTACTGAAACAGGTAGATGAAATCATAGCAAATTATACCAACGGTTTGGCAGCCAAGACCAACTCCTCTATTGGGGAACGTATTATATTGGACAATCAGGAACAGGTGAATATCGCAGA
>JBARCC010000469.1:0-6617 GCA_049793635.1 Maribacter sp.
GCGATACCCTCACCGAAGGGGAGAACCTCCACTACAAGGGAATACCCAGTTTTTCTCCTGAGCATTTTAGGTACATCAACAATGCCGACCCCATGAAATCCAAACAATTGAACAAAGGTATAGACCAGCTCATGGATGAAGGAGTTGCGCAACTGTTCACCTTGGAAATGAACGGGCGAAAAGTGATCGGCACGGTGGGTGCCTTACAATTTGAAGTGATTCAATATCGATTGGAACATGAGTACGGAGCCAAATGTAGTTATGAAAACTTCCCGGTCTACAAAGCATGTTGGGTCGGTACTGAAAATAGAAAAAGTGAGGAATTCAAGGAGTTCGAACGTGTAAAGCAAAAATTCTTGGCGAAGGATAAACGAGGCCAGTTGGTATTTTTGGCAGATTCTCAATTCTCGCTACAAATGACGCAACAAAAATATCCTTCGGTAAAACTCCATTTTACCTCGGAATTCGATTAAAAAAAATCCCAACATAAAGTTGGGATTTTTTTTAAGCTTCTCCGGTCGGACCGAAGTTTAAAGGAATTGAGGGTTGCTCATAATCTTTAATCGTTCCATGGGCTTTTTCAAACCTTTGGACATTGTCGTTCAAGGCCTTTAAAAACTTTTTCGCGTGCTGCGGGGTCAATATGATCCTACTTTTGACTTTAGCTTTGGGAGCCCCAGGCATCATACTGATAAAATCGACCACAAATTCTGAAACCGAATGGTTGATGATGGCAAGATTGGAATAGATTCCTTCGGCCATCTTTTCATCCAACTCGATATTGATCTGCTTCTGATTCGAATTTTTAGTGTCACTCATATCGAATACCGTATTAAAAAAATGACCCCCAAATAAATTTGAGGGTCGTACTAATTAAAATCTTAAGGCCTCTTTTCTGGCCATTATCTCATCGTATTCTTCTTTTGATCCAACGATAATACTATCGTAGTCCCTCATTCCCGTACCTGCAGGAATTTTATGACCAACGATAACATTTTCTTTTAGACCTTCCAACGTATCGATCTTACCACTTACGGCAGCCTCGTTCAATACTTTGGTCGTTTCTTGGAACGACGCCGCAGATATGAACGATTTTGTCTGTAATGAAGCCCTGGTAATCCCTTGAAGAATTGGTGTCGCTGTTGCGGAAACGGCATCCCTTGCCTCAACCATGGCCTTATCGCCTCGTCTCAACAATGAATTCTCATCACGCAGTTCGCGTGGGGTAACAATCTGACCCGCTTTAAGATTTTCAGAATCCCCAGCTTCCATCACCACTTTTTTACCGAAGATTTCATCATTTTCCATAATGAAATCGTCTTTATGGATCAATTGATTTTCCAAGAAAATCGTATCGCCGGGATCTTGGATCCTTACTTTACGCATCATCTGTCTTACGACTACCTCAAAGTGCTTATCGTTGATTTTCACTCCTTGAAGTCTATACACCTCTTGGACTTCGTTCACCAAATACTGTTGCACCGCTGATGGTCCTTTGATCGCCAAGATGTCTTCTGGGGTTATGGAACCATCCGATAACGGCATTCCTGCCCTTACATAATCGTTCTCCTGAACCAAGATTTGATTGGATAGTTTTACCAAGTATTTCTTCACTTCACCCAATTTGGATTCAATGATGATTTCGCGATTACCCCTTTTGATCTTCCCAAAAGAAACGACCCCGTCAATTTCGGATACCACTGCAGGGTTCGATGGGTTTCTTGCCTCGAACAATTCGGTAACCCTTGGCAGACCCCCTGTAATATCACCTGCTTTCGCAGATTTACGTGGAATCTTGACCAAAATTTTACCTTCCTTGATCTTATCACCGTCATCTACCATGATGTGCGAACCAACCGGTAAGTTATACGAACGCAATACCTCCCCTTTTGAATCTTGAATCAACAAGGTCGGTATCAATTTCTTATTTCTAGATTCAGAGATTACCTTTTCTTGAAACCCTGTTTGTTCATCGATTTCCACTTGATAGGTTACCCCCTGCTCTATATTCTCGTACGCAATTTTACCTGGGAACTCGGAAACAATAACACCGTTGTAGGGATCCCAAGAACAAATTACTTCTCCCTTGGTTACCTTGGCCCCATTTTCAACAAATAATTGAGAGCCATAAGGAATGTTTCCTGTGCTTAGGGTAATACCCGTTTTGGCATCGACAATTTTTATTTCACTGGTTCTCGAAATTACGATTTCAGCTGGTTTACCATCGGCACCTTCCCCGGTAACGGTTCGTAAATCCTCGATTTCGGCGATACCCGAAAATTTAACCTCTAGTTTATTTTCTTCCGAAATGTTACCTGCGATACCCCCTACGTGGAATGTTCTCAAGGTAAGCTGGGTACCTGGCTCTCCAATGGATTGGGCTGCGACTACACCCACGGCTTCACCTCTTTGTACCATTTTATTGGTAGAAAGGTTTCGCCCGTAGCATTTGGCACAGATTCCCTTATCCGCTTCACACGTAAGTGCAGAACGAACTTCCACCTTTTCAATCGGGGAAGCCTCGACCTTTTTCACATCGGCCTCCATAATTTGTTGTCCAGCCCTAAGCACCAATTCTTCGGTCATCGGGTTGTATACATCATGTAAGGATACACGTCCTAAAATACGCTCGCCCAAACTTTCAACGATTTCCTCGTTTTTCTTCAAGGCCTGCACTTCAACACCCCGTAAGGTCTCACAGTCTTCCGTATTAATAATCACATCTTGGGAAACATCGACCAATCTTCTTGTCAAATACCCTGCATCGGCAGTTTTCAAAGCCGTATCCGCAAGTCCCTTACGGGCCCCGTGGGTTGAAATAAAGTATTCCAAAATGGATAATCCTTCCTTAAAGTTGGATAGGATAGGGTTTTCAATGATTTCCCCACCACCCGCGGTCGATTTTTTAGGCTTGGCCATTAGACCACGCATACCAGTCAACTGACGGATCTGTTCTTTCGAACCCCTTGCGCCCGAATCAAGCATCATGTACACCGAGTTGAACCCTTGCTGATCTTCACGAATACGCTTCATCGCCAATTCGGTCAACATTGCGTTGGTAGAGGTCCATACATCAATGACCTGGTTGTAACGTTCGTTGTTGGTAATCAGACCCATATTATAGTTGGCCATAATTCCTTCAACTTGTCCGTTCGCATCGGCAATCATCTCTGTTTTTTCCTTTGGAATGATAATATCTCCCAAACTAAAGGATAGTCCCCCTTTAAAGGCGAAATCGTATCCCATGGTTTTGATCTTATCCAAGAAATCTGCAGTGGTAGGAACATCGGTGACACTTAATATACCGCCGATAATATCACGAAGTGATTTCTTGTTCAATACATCATTGATATATCCAGCTGCCTCAGGTACTTCCATGTTAAACAATACCCTACCGACCGTTGTTGGAATGATTTTGTTTACCAGTTCTCCCTCTTCATTGAAATCTTTTGCCCTTACTTTGATACCGGCATTCAAGTCCACCTTACCCTCATTGAAAGCGATTTCCACCTCTTCGTAGGAGTAAAATGTGATTCCCTCTCCTTTTACTTTTACTTCAGGAGTAGATTTACGTTCCTTGGTCATATAATACAGACCCAAGACCATATCTTGTGAGGGTACCGTAATCGGTGAACCGTTTGCAGGATTCAAAATATTATGGGAAGCCAACATTAAAAGTTGCGCTTCCAAAATAGCTTCTGGTCCTAACGGTAAATGCACCGCCATTTGATCCCCGTCGAAATCCGCATTAAATGCAGTACATACTAACGGGTGCAAGCGAATTGCCTTACCTTCTATCAGTTTTGGTTGGAACGCTTGGATACCCAAACGGTGCAATGTTGGCGCCCTGTTCAATAAAACGGGGTGGCCTTTCAATACATTTTCCAAGATGTCCCAAACTACAGGCTCTTTCTTATCTATAATTTTCTTTGCAGACTTCACCGTCTTTACGATACCTCTTTCAATCAATTTCCGGATTACGAAAGGCTTATACAACTCAGCGGCCATGTCTTTTGGAAGTCCGCATTCGAACAACCTCATTTCAGGACCTACAACAATGACCGAACGTGCCGAGTAATCTACACGTTTACCCAACAAGTTTTGACGGAAACGCCCTTGTTTTCCTTTCAAGGAATCGGAAAGCGATTTCAACGGTCTGTTAGATTCCGTTTTTACAGCGGATGCCTTTCTCGTATTATCGAACAAAGAATCAACAGCCTCTTGAAGCATACGTTTTTCATTCCGTAAGATTACTTCAGGAGCTTTGATTTCAACCAATCTTTTCAGACGATTGTTTCTGATGATTACCCTTCTGTACAAGTCATTTAAATCTGACGTTGCAAAACGACCACCATCCAACGGAACCAACGGACGTAATTCTGGTGGTATTACCGGAATTACCTTCATGATCATCCACTCCGGCTCATTTTCCCTATTTTCTTGTGACTCCCGCAATGCCTCGACCACTTGAAGGCGCTTTAAGGCTTCCGTTTTTCGTTGCTTAGAGGTTTCTGTATTTGCCTTGTGCCTTAATTCAAAAGAAAGTTCTTTTAAATTGATTCTGCCCAACAAATCGATCAGACATTCCGCACCCATTTTAGCGATGAACTTGTTCGGGTCGGCATCCTCCAAATATTGATTTTCTGGTGGAATGGTTTCCAGAATATTCAAGTACTCCTCTTCGGTAAGGAAATCCATCTTTTGAACTTCTTCCCCTTCAGGACCTTTGGCGATACCGGGTTGAATTACTACATACCGCTCGTAGTAAATGATCATGTCCAATTTCTTGGAAGGTAGACCTAGCAAGTATCCTATTTTATTCGGCAAAGACCTAAAGTACCAGATATGCGCCACAGGAACCACCAAATTAATGTGCCCTACACGGTCTCTACGTACCTTTTTCTCAGTAACCTCTACCCCACAACGATCGCAAACGATACCACGGTAGCGAATACGCTTATATTTACCACAAGCACACTCGTAATCCTTTACAGGACCGAAAATACGCTCGCAAAAAAGTCCATCACGTTCTGGTTTGTGGGTTCTATAGTTAATTGTTTCAGGCTTCAAAACTTCCCCTCTGGACTCTGCCAAAATAGACTCTGGCGATGCTAATCCTATTGAAATTTTATCGAACCTTTTTACCGGGTTATTATCTTTTATTCTTGCCATAATAGCGTGCTGATAATGAATTTAATTTGTTTTACTTAATATCTTTCAATGGTAGCTATCGAACTATTCCTCAAGTCTAATATCCAAACCTAATCCTTTAAGTTCGTGCATTAGTACATTGAAAGATTCTGGTAAACCAGGTTCTGGCATGGTCTCACCTTTTACGATGGACTCATAGGTTTTAGCCCTTCCGATGACGTCATCCGATTTCACGGTCAAAATTTCCCGCAACGTTGCAGATGCCCCATAAGCCTCTAATGCCCAAACTTCCATTTCCCCGAAACGCTGACCACCGAACTGGGCTTTACCACCCAATGGCTGTTGCGTAATCAATGAATAAGGTCCAATGGAACGTGCATGCATCTTATCGTCAACCATATGGCCTAGTTTCAACATGTAGATAACACCCACCGTTGCGGGCTGATCAAAACGTTGTCCGGTTCCACCATCGTATAGATAGGTATGTCCAAATCTTGGAATACCTGCCTCATCGGTGTATTCATTGATCTGATCCAGCGTTGCTCCGTCAAAAATTGGCGTTGCATACTTTTTACCTAGTTTCAGACCTGCCCATCCCAACACGGTCTCATAAATCTGACCGATGTTCATACGTGATGGTACCCCTAATGGATTGAGTACAATATCTACAGGCGTTCCATCTTCCAAGAACGGCATATCTTCATGACGCACGATTCTGGATACGATACCCTTGTTACCATGTCTACCTGCCATCTTATCGCCGACTTTAAGCTTACGCTTTTTGGCAATATATACTTTGGCAAGTTTCATAATCCCCGCAGGCAATTCATCACCAACAGAGATGGTAAACTTATCCCTTCTTAAATTTCCTTGAAGATCGTTAAGCTTGATCTTATAGTTATGCAATAGATCTGCGACCAAGGTGTTCGTGTCGTTATCCGTTGTCCAACTTCCGCCTACCAAGTGGGCAAAGTCGTCCACGGAATTTAACATTTTCATGGTATACTTCTTCCCTTTTGGAAGTACTTCTTCACCCAAATCGTTGAGGACCCCTTGTGAAGTCTTGCCGTTTACGATCGTGAACAATTTTTCAACAAGAACATCTTTCAACTCTTGGAATTTTACTTCGTATTCCAACTCCAGTTTAGAAAGCTCTTCCTTATCTTCTGAACGTTTTCTCTTGTCTTTCACCGACCTGGAAAATAATTTCTTATCGATAACCACACCTCTTAAAGAAGGTGATGCCTTTAAAGAAGCATCTTTTACGTCTCCGGCCTTGTCTCCAAAGATGGCACGTAACAGTTTTTCTTCAGGGGTTGGATCTGATTCCCCCTTGGGCGTAATCTTACCAATTAAAATATCACCGGGCTTCACTTCGGCACCGATACGGATCATACCGTTTTCATCTAAATCCTTCGTCGCTTCTTCAGAAACGTTGGGAATATCGTGGGTAAGCTCTTCAGCTC
>JBARCC010000470.1:0-8573 GCA_049793635.1 Maribacter sp.
CCGATTCGAGAACGGTGACCTTCCCGAAGCCTTTCGGGACGCCCTAGCCAACCGAGCTAATCCCCCTTATCACCCTTACACTTAATCCGATTCGGGAACGGTGACCTTCCCGAAGCCTTTCGGGACGCCCTAGCCAACTGAGCTAATCCCCCTTTTTTAAGAAGGTCAAAGGAAATACTTTTTAGCTAGCTATCAAAGCTCTACTTAATCTTTCTTTACGCTTAGCACTAAAACGGGAACGGGTGCATAGAATTCGGACTTGGATATGGTGCTTTTTTCCCATAATTTCTTGAAAAAGCCTCTTTTCCTTCTAAACACACAAAGTAAATCGGGGTGTTGTGCCTGAAAATGCTCCAGTACGCCAAGGTAAGTAGTGGCATTTTCGGTCATGGTCAATTGCGAGCTGATATCCATCAATGCGGTATTTACCCTTAAATCGTCGTCCGAATACCCCGGGGTTTTGACGAATAGCAGGTTTACGCTCGCCCGGTGTTTGTTCTTTATTTCAATTAGCGGATCTAGAATGCGCTTTCGCTTCAATATCCCCGATTTAAATGCGACGAGAATAGAGTTGAATGCCTGGTACCTGGTGCCTTTAGGTACAATCAAGGTAGGGATGTTTGTTTGTTTAATAATTGCACCAGAGGTTTGTCCTAAATAATATTCCTCTTGAATGTCGTGGCTTCTTGGCGCCAAAATAATCAAGTCTACTCCGATCTCCTTGTCGATTTCAATAAGACCATCGGGTAGCTCCCCATTAAAACTTACGATTTTCAAAGTATCGGATTTCACGTTCACCTTGGCGATGACCTCTTTTAAACGTTCCTTACCACTCTCCGCAATTTTCTTGGTGACATTCGTCAACGTTCCCGCTTTACCAGTCGCGTTGAAAACTTCCATTACATATACCTGAGCTCCAAAATCAGCCGCAAAGTCGGTGGCATATTGTAAGGTTTCATGAGCATCTACAGATGTGCCGATGGGTACAAGAATATTCATCATAATAGGGATTGTTGATTATTACTCTAAATTTACAATTTAAATATTTCGGTTCAATGATAACCCCTGCAAAGATATCTCAAATTAACCAAATTCTTACACTCACCACGGCATGTCGTATGCACATGGAATCCAAAAATATCTTTCAGTGGACCACGGCATACCCCTCTGAAAACGTCTTTGTAGAAGACATAGCCCGTAAAGAATTGTTCGTGTACCTGTTGCAAAAGGAAATTATCGGATGTATCGTAGTTTCTACCCGAATGGATGCGGAATATGAACCCATTGCGTGGTTGACCCCAAACAAGAACAATCGCTATATCCATCGTTTGGCCGTGCATCCAAAATTTCAAGGCAAAGGATACGCACAACTGCTCATGGATTTTGCCGAACATCTGGCACGTGATAAACAGGCAATTTCCGTTAGGTTGGATACCTTTAGCCAAAATAAACGAAACCAACATTTTTATGAACGACGCGGATACCAAAAATTGGCGGATATCCATTTTCCGAAGCAAAGCATTCATCCGTTTCATTGTTATGAACTTGTCCTCTAGCACATCTATTCTTTGAAAACATCCGTTACCTTTACTTCAATCAACACTTTAGCGATACCTGCTACCATTGCCGGAATTGCCGAGCCGCTGCTTTCCATTACCGACACCGCAATTGTAGGTAACATTCCTGTAGACGGACTGGAATCTTTGGCTGCGGCCGGTATCGTCGGCTCGTTTTTATCTATGCTGATCTGGATCTTAGGCCAGACCCGTAGCGCCATTTCGGCAATCATTTCACAATATTTAGGGGCGGGAAGGTTGGATGAAGTCAAGACCTTACCGGCACAGGCCATTTACTTAAATATCGGTTTAAGCATCGGTATCCTTGTATCGACCATTTTCATCGTCGAGGAAATATTCGAGCTTTTGAACGCTTCGGGTAAAATTCTCGACTATTGCGTAAGCTACTACTCCATAAGGGTATGGGGATTCCCGTTGACCCTTTTCGTGTTTGCGGTAATGGGCATCTTCAGGGGATTGCAAAATACATATTGGCCCATGCTGATTGCCATTACGGGTGCTGTGTTGAACGTATTCTTAGACCTTGCTTTCGTGTACGGTATCGACGGATTCATAGAACCCATGTATTTAGAGGGAGCGGCGTGGGCAAGTCTATTGTCACAAGGAATCATGGCCATCATGGCCTTTTACCTTTTATGGACCAAAACCGACATTAGCCTAGCCCTAAAATTACCGATTCACAAAGAATTGGGTAGACTGGTCATCATGAGCCTGAATCTTTTTGTGAGGGCCATAGCCTTGAATACCGCCTTGATCTTAGCGGTTAGGGAAGCGACCGCCCTAGGCGATAAATATATCGGTGCACACACCATTGCCATAAACCTATGGTTGTTCTCCGCCTTTTTTATCGATGGTTATGGCGCTGCCGGCAATATTATGGGAGGTAAACTATTGGGCGAAAAAAATTACGACGGTTTGTGGGACCTGTCAAAGAAGATTACCACATATGGCTTAGCGGTAAGTGCAGTCATTATGCTACTCGCCAGTATGTTCTATAGGCCTTTGGGTTCCTTGTTCTCCAACGAAAGTGTCGTTCTTTCCACTTTTTATAGTGTGTTCTATATCATTATCATCGGGCTACCCATCAATACCATTGCTTTTGTGTTGGATGGTGTCTTTAAGGGACTGGGTGAAATGAAATATTTGAGAAACACCTTATTGGCGGCAACGTTCATCGGTTTTGTACCTGTCTTGTTCATAGGCAAGTATTTTGGCCTAGGTTTGACCGGAATTTGGATAGCCTTCACCGTTTGGATGTTGATACGCGGCGGAGCCTTGGTCTGGAAATTTCGTCAAAAATTCATGCCTTTAGTACAGAACGCTTAATTTTAAATAAAATAAATATACCTATGGCCACTACACGAAAAAATGGAAGTTTATATACACGGATCGATGGTAAGGTAGCCACGGTAGAATTCGGTCATCCAGCCAGCAACTCCTTCGTATCAGCATTACTACAACGGTTAACGGATACCCTGAACGAACTTTCTGAAAATGAAGCTGTTTCCGTTATTCTTTTAAAATCGGAAGGTAAAAAAGCATTTTGTGCCGGAGCCTCGTTCGATGAATTGTTGGAAGTTTCCGACTTAGCCGAAGGGAAGGCTTTCTTTAGTGGGTTCGCCCATGTCATCAATGCAATGCGTACCTGTAAAAAAGTAATTGTGGGTAGGGTTCATGGGAAAACCGTAGGCGGCGGCGTCGGCTTGGCCGCAGGCTGTGATTACGTGTATGCAAACGTAGAGGCTTCCATAAAACTTTCTGAACTAAGTATAGGCATCGCGCCTTTGGTAATTGCCCCCGCGGTAGAACGAAAAATAGGCAACGCTGCACTAGCGGAGCTTTCACTGGCGGCAACAGAGTGGAAAAGTGCGTACTGGGCCCAAGAAAAAGGACTTTTTTCAAAAGTATACAACTCCACCGAGGAGATGGACAAAGAGTTGGATTTCTTCATTCACAAACTGGCCAATTACAATGCTGATGCACTGCTTGAATGGAAAAAGATATTATGGAATGGCACAGATCATTGGGATACTCTTTTGACAGAACGTGCAGCCCTTACCGGCAAATTGGCACTTTCTGATGTTACGAAAAATACGCTCTCTACATTCAAGAAATAAGATGAGAGCTTTCCTTCTAATGTTTTTGTGTTGGTCGTTAACCAGCGGTGCGCAAGCAGTCGGAAAACAAATTAGGTTCAGCCGCAAGGCATATCATACTATTGAATCGAATTTGAGCGGGTATACACTCAAAACTGTCGATGTTATGGGGTATTCGACCGAAGGTGGTGAAGCTACAGCGTACTTAAAAGAGGATGAAATCAAAAAAATGAATTGCGTGTTGTACGGGGAGTCGGGTAAACGTTTTTTGAGTTTCTATTATGAGGCAAACCTTCTGATCTTTGTTTTGGATACCCGATATCGATACAACGTTCCCATTTACTGGAATGCCGAAATGGCCACAGAATATGGAGTAGACGCTTTCTTTGATGAGGCCAAAACCAACATCGAGGAAAACAGGTATTATTTTAAAGACAATAAGATCATACATTGGTTGGCAGATGATAAAAAAGAACTACAAGCTACCCGCGAGAATATAGAAATGGAGGCAAAAGCAATCGTAGAGCTGTCGAATAACTTAAGGAAAGAGATTTCGGGGTACTAATAAAACCATATACCCGTTATCATCGTAAACGTTTTATTATGGATATCCTAAAATTTTTAAACGGGGATTTGGTTTTTCCCATTTTGGCCCTTTTTGTAGTCGTTATTTATTTTGTAAATAGAACGCGTACAAAGCGAAAATATAAGCGCTAACCGTTTATTCCTCATCATTACCATGAAGTCTTTCCATGTATTTTATGACGGAATCCGCTACCTTTGCCAAACAATTAAGGAGCAATGTCAACAATACGGATTACCAAGCAATTTAACTTTGAAACCGGCCACGCACTCTACGGATATGATGGTAAGTGTAGAAATGTTCATGGACACAGCTACAAACTATCGGTAACGGTAGTAGGCACACCCATTACAGATACCGCTCACGTAAAGTTGGGGATGGTTATCGATTTCAGTGATCTCAAGAAAATAGTTAAGGAGGAAATCGTGGATAAATTTGACCATGCCACGGTATTCAATAAAAATACCCCCCATGTAGAATTGGCCAAAGAATTAACGGATCGTGGACATAATGTAATCTTGGCAGATTATCAGCCCACAAGCGAAAATATGGTCATTGACTTTGCCGAAAAGATAAGCGCTCGCTTACCCGATAACATTGCCTTGTTCTCATTAAAATTACAGGAAACCGATACTTCCTTTGCGGAATGGTACGCAGGTGATAATTAAAAAGCCCCCTAACCCCCGAAGGGGGGAATTCTACCACTGGTCGTGAAGATTGGAAGCCCAAAAAACGTGAGGCTTTCTAGCTTAATCGTAAATGCTTTAGCAGTAAAACAGAACGTTTGCGTTTGAGTGCGAAGTTCCCCCTTGGGGGGCTAGGGGGCTTTATGTATATTTGTTTTTAATGACGACCATCAAAATACCCTCCGGGAAGAACGTATACTTTGCGAGTGACAATCACTTAGGCGCTCCGACCATGGCGGAAAGTAGACCCAGGGAACTAAAATTTGTACACTGGCTAGATTCCATTAAAAACGATGCAGGAGCCCTTTTTCTTATGGGCGACCTCTTCGATTTTTGGTTCGAATACAAGACCGTAGTGCCCAAAGGATTTACAAGAACCCTTGGAAAATTGGCCGAACTCACCGATGCCGGTATTCCCATCTATTTTTTTGTAGGGAACCATGACCTTTGGATGGATGGCTATTTTGAGGAAGAATTGAATATCCCCGTATTTCACGAACCCCAACAATTTACCATCAACGATACCACTTTTTTCATAGGCCATGGAGACGGATTGGGACCTGAAGACAAAGGCTTTAAACGCATGAAAAAAGTATTTACCAACCCTGTAGCAAAATGGTTTTTTAGATGGCTGCATCCAGATATAGGTGTGCGCCTAGGACACTATTTCTCCGTTAAGAATAAATTGATCTCTGGTGATGAAGATGCTACATTCTTAGGAGAAGACCGTGAATGGCTGGTACAGTACGCCAAACGCAAACTCGAGACCACACATTACGACCATTTTATTTTCGGACACAGACATCTTCCTTTGGAAATAAATTTAGATGGAAAATCAAGGTACACCAATCTTGGGGATTGGATACACCATTACACGTTCGCCACCTTCAATGGGGAACAATTAGTTCTGGAAACATTTCGGTAGACTATCCCGGGTAAGACCCATAAGACATTCAATAAAAAAAGGTTTTGATTTCGAGGTGAGCCATTGGCATCTAGTTTTAGGGTGGTCAGTTTTAGTCTCGATCATCGAGTCCCTAAACTACACCCTATACTATTTAAAGTGGTTGAAGCACAAACATCATGTAATCTTTTTCTTACAACAAAAATACTGGTCTTCACAACAATGATTCTTGTAAATTATAAATGTGTTCTACATTTACAGTGTTATTAAGATAACGTGTTGACCCAAATCTTCATATTACCTACAAGTTCCCCTCTTAATAACCCCAGTCTTACGTAGTACCTACTTTTAAAAAACAGCCCCTTCTTGGGGCTTTTTTATGTTTATGCCTCGTGTTCTTCTACATCTTTCTGCAAATCCAGTTTACGGAAACCTGGCGAAACCAGTGCTGTTAGCCCTACCGTCAACAAGGTCATGGTACCTCCAAAAACCACTGCGGTAACGGTACCCATCAACTTGGCGGTTACACCACTTTCAAAAGCGCCCAATTCATTGGAGGAACCTACGAACATAGAATTGACGGAAGCTACACGGCCCCGCATATGATCGGGAGTCTTCAACTGTAAAATCGTTTGGCGTATAATCATGGATACACCATCTACCGCTCCGCTCAAAAAAAGCGCGATCACCGATAACCAAAAATAGGTGGACAGACCGAAAACGATCATACACACACCAAATCCGAATACCGCCCATAATAACTTTTTACCGGCATTTTTATGTAACGGAAAGCGGGTGGACCCTAACATGGTGATGGCGGCACCCACCGCAGGCGCTGCCCGTAACACCCCAAACCCTTCTGATCCAACCTGCAAAATATCCTGTGCATAAATAGGCAATAGGGCCACCGCTCCCCCAAAAAGTACGGCAATCATATCTAACGTCAATGCGCCCAGAACTGCCCTGGTCTTAAATACGAAGTTCAGCCCTTCTTTTAGACTCTGAAAAACAGGTTCCCCGATCTTTGGGTTCAAAATCGGCTTGCGTTGAATCTTAAAAAGTATGATCAAGGCCAAGACCGAAAATGCAAAAATGACGCACATGGACCAATGCACCCCGATAAGACTTATTGAGAAACCCGCTAGGGCAGGCCCTAAAACAGAGGCCAATTGCCAGGTAGAGCTACTCCACGTAGCCGCATTCGGATATATTTTTTTCGGTACAATGAGTGCAATCAACGAAAAGATCGTCGGACCTAAAAATGCACGTACCAAACCTCCCATAAACACCAAAGCGTATATGCCATATAGGATGCTTGTGGTATCATAGCTTTCCATTACCGAGGGCAGGCTTAACATGAACAACCCAAAACTAATGACCGAAAAACCAAGAATACACTTTACCAAAAGATTGCGCTTTTCCTTTTGGTCTACGATATGGCCGGCAAAAAGCGCCATTCCTACCGCGGGAATCACTTCCATAAGTCCAATAATCCCTAATGATAACGGATCTTTTGTAATGGTATATACTTGCCATTCTATGACAATGAATTGCATAGACCAGGCGAAGACCATGGCAAACCTTACCAATAAAAAAATATTGAATTCCCTAAACCTTAAAGCAGCGTACGGGTCTATTTTTTTATCCATCTATTTAAATCGTAATTTCAATTTGATTTCCTTCGGGGTCTAAAACGATACTTTCGTAATATCCATCTCCCGTGGTTCGAGGTTCTCCTAGTATTGTACTCCCGTTACGCCTTAATTTCTCGGTCAAGATATCTACATGTTCCCTTGACCCCACAGAAATGGCAAAATGGACCAAACCCACAGTCGCCTGTCCGTTTCGCAAATGCGCCGCTATTTTTGGATTATGCATCAATTCTAACCGGCAGCCTTCCTGAAAACTTAAAAAATAGGAAGTGAATTGCTTTAGGGTGTTTTCATATTTTTCTCCTGAAATTGCCTGAAAATTGACTTCGTAAAAAGAACGCATCAATTCCAAATCTTTTGCCCAAATGGCAACATGCTCGATCTTCATTTAATATCCTTTAATTTTAATTGAAGACTTATGTTTCCCTGCCATTCATTTTCGTCCAAGGTAAACGCGGCGCTAAAGGGTTTTCTTCCTGTTACCAGAGGTAGTTTGTTCCCCATGTTAAAGCCTATTCCATCGATCTTATGACTATCGTGCTGCACTACTGCTACTTTCAGATGCGCACTCTCGGCTCCTACCCCTTTTGCGTAGCCGGTATCCTGCAACTTCTCGGCCATGAAGACCGGGGTCATATTTCCAGGGCCAAAAGGTGCGAACTGTCGAATGATCCGCATGAGTTTAGGGGTGATGTCCTTTAATGCTATCATCGCATCAATGGATATTTCCGGAATCAACAATTGCGGGTCTATGGTCTCCGACACCACTTTTTCAAATTGATGCTTAAAATTACCATACTGTTCCGCTAACAAGGTTAACCCGGCAGCATATTTATGACCCCCAAATTGTTCGATATAATCCGAACAGCCTTCCAATGCGTTGTACACATCAAATCCTTTTACAGACCTTGCCGAGGCCGCCAATTTATCCCCACTTTTGGTAAAGACCAAGGTAGGCCTATAATAGGTTTCTATCAGCCTTGAGGCGACTATCCCAATTACCCCTTTGTGCCATGAATCTTGATATACCACTGAGGTAAAGCCTTCTTCTTCCTTATTTTGCTGAATCTGAACG
>JBARCC010000471.1:0-1540 GCA_049793635.1 Maribacter sp.
CCTTAAACTTAAGGAAAAGGAATCCTTTATTCTAAAAAGAGATGAAGCTTACATTGGCGTTCTTATTGACGACTTGATTACAAAAGGAACGGAGGAACCTTATCGTATGTTTACCTCCAGAGCCGAATATAGAACCTTGTTGCGGCAAGATAATGCCGATCTGAGGTTAACCCCTATGAGCCACGCCATTGGCTTGGCTAGTGATCTAAGGCTTAGGCGTATGGAAGAGAAACTAGAAAAATCAGATTCGCTCGTTACCTTCTTTAAAGAAACCAGCGTGCTGCCTGAAGATATTAATCCTATTTTAGAGAGTGTTGACTCCGCGACGGTAAAACAATCCGATAAGATGTACAAATCCTTTTCGCGGCCTAATGTCACTATGGACCATATGCGAAAGCTGGAGGCGGTATCGGCATACATAGACGATAACGCACTCGATAGGGAGGTCTTAGAGCAAGCCGAAGTACAGATAAAATATTCTGGGTATATTGCAAAAGAGCGTTTGAATGCAGATAAATTACACCGTTTGGAAGCGGTAGGCATTCCAAAGGACTTTAATTATTCAAAGCTAAAATCACTCTCCTTTGAAGCCAGGGAGAAGCTAACGAAAATAAAGCCCGTCACCATTTCCCAAGCCTCAAGAATAAGCGGGGTCACCCCGAGTGACATCAGCGTTCTTTTGGTTTTCTTGGGTAGATAAATAAAATTGTTCCACGTGGAACACTATTAAAAATCCTAGTGTTCAACACCGCTATTCTAATTCAAATCCATCCACTTGTGCACGAAGACATCTCCGCCCTAAAAAAATATACGACCACTAAAGACTACCTAGTCAGTGGAGAAGTATTCAGCTTGTACTTGGATGCCCATAAAGAAATGCTCATTACGCATCCACAACCCAACGAATTAGAAAAATACTACAACTCCGATGCATACATTTCCCATAAGGATTCATCACATAATCTCATAGATAAAATCTATCATTATGTAAAAAACTATACATTATACAAAAAAGAGAAGCTTATTCGAGACCATGCCCCTTATGGGAAAACACTTTTAGATATAGGTGTCGGTACCGGCGATTTTATGCAGACCACCACTAACCGTGATTGGGAGACCACCGGTGTAGAACCCAATGCTGCTGCTAGAGGCAAAGCTCAAAAAAAAGGAATGCACGTAGTACCCGATTTAAACAGTGTGCCCGTAAAGCATTACGATGTCATTACCTTATGGCATGTTTTAGAACACGTACCCGATCTTAAACAATCGATTTCCAAAATCGACACGTTGTTGTCCCCTGAGGGAACACTTATTATTGCGGTACCCAATTATAAATCGTACGACGCACAACTCTATAAATCCCACTGGGCCGCATTCGATACCCCGAGACATCTATGGCACTTTTCCCAGAAATCCATTTCCCTTCTTTTTGAACAACACAACCTAAGCGTGGTAGAAACGGTTCCCATGTATTTTGACGCCTTTTATGTTTCCTTATTATCCGAAAAAAACAAAACCGGTAAAAATAACTATATCAAAG
>JBARCC010000472.1:0-2181 GCA_049793635.1 Maribacter sp.
AATGTTGCGGTCCAGACATTGGCCAAGGATTATGCGACCTACAAGGAATGGGGCGGAAAGGGATTGGTGCTAATGGCAAAAAATTATTATGCGTTGAACGATGCCTATCAAGCTACGTATATTTTGGAAAGTGTCATCACTAATTTTAGTCAATATCCCGAGATCGTTACTGCGGCGAAGTCCGAACTGGCCATTATCAAGTCAAAAGAGGCCAAAAGCAATTCATCCATCAATCCAAATTAAGAGTAATGCACGCTAGTAAGACAACATCAATATATAAATCCTTTAAGGTAACCCTCTTTTTCTTAGCTCTTGGCCTGCAAATCGTAAGTGCCCAAGATGATAAAAAAGATGATTTGGGTACCGAAACCGTCACGGTCACAAAGGCCTATACCCCAACGGTATCGGATGCGTTTAAGATTAAAACGGCTCCTGATTTGAACGACTCCATCGTTTTGCAAAAGAAACCGATCACCTACAGCATATTTTCAGTTCCCGTGGCGTCGACGTTCACGCCTTCGAAAGGGGTCGCTTCAAAGGTTGAACGATTACCACCACCACAATTGTACAATTCATATGCATCGTTCGGGGTAGGCAATTATGGCAATGTACTGGGCGAGTTTTATACGAGTAGAACGATAGACCGGGACCAAGATCTGAACGTCGGGTTCAATCACCTTTCCTCAAGGGGAGGCATTGATGGCGTGGAACTGAACAATACGTTTTATGACACCAAGCTCGACGCATCGTATGTGAAACGCACCCGTGACCTGGACTGGGGTACAGCGGTGGGCGTACAACATCAACTGTACAATTGGTACGGTTTGCCAGAAGATGCTTTCGGGGAGGATATCATTAATGGTATCGATGAACGCCAAAATTATTTTATGGGCGAGGCCAGTGGCCATATCAACATGGAGGATGCCGTATTCAAAAGAGCGGATCTTACCTACCGTAGATTTTGGGATTCGGCAGCATCGGGCGAAAACAGGGCCATCTTCAATACCCGTGTGGAATTTCCATTGAACGAAGAAATTTTCGGAGTGAAACTACATGTCGATTATGTCGGTGGAACGTTTGAAAACGCCAACGTGAGAAATACGGTCAACGATGCGGGGATAGCCTATAGTAACCTGCAGGCCGGGATAAACCCATCCTTGCAGATGCGCAGGGATGATCTGTCCTTGAATTTGGGGGTGAATCTTGTGTATGGAATGGATTTGGAGAACAGTGAAGGTAATTTTTACATCTATCCGGCGGTAACGGCATCTTATAGATTGTTGGACGAAACCGTAATCGCTTATGGAGGAGTTACCGGTGAACTGAAACAGAATTCCTATTATGATTTTGTGGAGGAAAATCCTTTTGTTTCCCCTACCTTGACCATTGCACCGACAGACAGCCAGTACAATGCCTATATAGGGTTCAAAGGGCAATTATTGCCTAATTTGAGTTATAATCTAAAGGGATCGTACGCCGCGGAAAATAGAAAACCCCTTTTTATCCTGAACCCGCAGAATTTATTTAGAGACGACGAGAAGGGATATTATTACGGAAATTCGTTCGATGTATTTTATGACGATATCAAGACCCTTGGTATTTTCGGAGAATTGAATGTCGATGTCAACCGTAATTTTAGTTTGGGTGTCAATGCCGAGGTGTATGATTACAGCACCGAAACCGGAAATCCTGCATGGAACTTACCCAATGTAACGGCATCGCTCTTTATGGATTATCAAATCGGTAAAAAATGGTATGCGGGTGCCAATATATTCTATGTTGGTGAACGTGATGACTTTTCATCCGTAGTGGTAGAAAACGTTCAACCTGGGGGATTACCGGCAGTAGCCATTGCCTTGGATGGTTTTTTGGATGCCAATGCCCATTTTGGATATAGGTATACCGACCAACTTTCGTTTTTTATAAAAGGGGCCAACCTTACGAACAATCAATACCAGCGCTGGGCCAATTTTCAAGTGCAAGGCATTCAGGTGCTTGGCGGGGCCACCTATAAGTTCGATTTTTAGGATTTTCAAGACGAAATCGGGGGGTCTATATCCTCCCAAATTCGTTATTTTAGAGGAATCCAATATCGGTTTATGGCATTTAAAAGGCGATCTGTACTGCTTATTGTATGCATCTGGTCTACTTTCTTCTGGGGTAGTGCACAGAATTTTGTGG
>JBARCC010000473.1:0-2727 GCA_049793635.1 Maribacter sp.
GTACTTTCAAGCGAACTCACATCGATTTCCAATAAACTTTTGGGCAATAGCGGTTTTGAACTTGGTTTTGACCTCGATAGTTTTGAGGATTACCAAAGCGGGACTGCCGAAAGCAGGACCCAATTGAATATCAACGCCAGCAAAAAACTGTTCGATGATCGCTTGATCGTTACCGCAGGTAGCGCCGTTGATGTAGAAGGCAATGCCGCGCCCGGTGCTACGGCGACCCCCTTGATCGGAAATGTAACCTTGGAATATTTGCTGAGTGAAGCGGGCACGTACCGCCTCAAAGGATTTCGAAAGCAAGAATACCAGAATGTTATTGATGGCCAATTGATCGTTACCGGCATTGCGTTTATCATCAATAGGGAATTCAATAAATTCAGTCAATTGTTCCGTCCCTCAAAAAGGGACCAAGAGAACCCCGAGGAGGCCGAAAATCAAGAAACCAAAGAATAAGGAAACGTAGATGAGATTTGCAAAGAAGTACTTCCCCTCAAAAACCCTCGTCAGCTTGCTGCTGCTTATTGCCTGTTCGTGTGGTATCGAGAAATATATCCCAGAGGGTGAGCAACTCTATACCGGGGCGGCCTTGGAAATTGATACTGAAGTGCCCGTTAAGGACCTTAAAGAAGTCCGTAGGGAATTGTTCGAACTCATCGAGCCCAATCCCAACACCACCTTTCTAGGAATGCGACCCGCGCTGTATTTTCATTACAAGGCGCAACAGGAAAAACCCGGCTTCATCAATAAATTCCTGAATAAATCGTTCGGGGAAGAACCTATCTACTTTTCATCGGTAAAGCCTGATCGGGTAGAAGAACTTATCTTGAACAGGTTGGACAACAACGGCTTTTTCTACAGTAAGGCAACTTCTAAAACCGTCGTGGATGAAAAATTTGCATCGGCCAATTATTCCGTTCAATTGCCCGAACCTTACGTGCTCGAAAACTATACCCTAGAATCTGATTCCCTCCCGATATATCGGGAAATTGAAAAAATGATTCCGGAGACCCCTCTGGTCAAAGGTGACCGTTTTGATCTGGATGCAATGAAAGCGGAAAGACAAAGGCTCAATGACGGATTGAAAGAAAAAGGATATTACAACAGTAAAGCCGACCTTCTCATTTTCGAGGCCGATACGAACCAATACAACAATCGCAAATTCGACCTCTTCCTCAGGCTTAAAAAAGAAGTCCCAGGCCGTGCCGCTATCCCTTACACCATCGATTCCATCACCGTCTATCCGAATTATTCTGTAACAGGGGATTCGTTACCAATAACCGAAACCGACCGGGAGCGTATAGAGGGCATCGACTTTATCCAACAGGAATTTTATTTTCGCCCCGAACTTTTAAATTCCTATATCCTATTTGAAAAAGGAGATCTGTACAACCCCAGCACTTCTAAAATTACGAGCAATAGATTATCGGCCCTTGGGAGTTATAAATACGTGAACATCCAATATACGGAATTGGACACCACGGCTACCGAAGGGGGTACAGGATCGCTGGCGGCAAGTATTTATCTGGCGCCATTGACCAAACGTTCCCTAAGGGGAGAATTACAGGCCGTTACGAAATCGAACGGGTTTACGGGACCAGGAATACAGGTGACCTTTAACAATAGAAATCTGTTCAATGGTGGGGAAACGTTGAGCATCTCCACGAATTTTTCCTATGAGGCACAACTTTCAAGCGGTGATAATTCAAATTTGAGCAGTATTGCGGGAGGCATCAAGGGCGATTTGATATTCCCCCGATTTATTCCATTGTCCCCAAGCCGTTTTAAATATGCCGTACCAAAAACCAAGGTCTCCCTAGGCCTCGATTTTTTGAACCGTAGCCAATTGTTCACCCTTAGCTCGGTGAACAGTTCGTTCGGATATACATGGAAGGAAAACCAATATGTCTATCATCAATTAGATCCCATTAGTATCAATTATTCAAGATTGTCAAATGTTACCGATGATTTTCAGACCATTTTAGAGGATAATCCGTTCTTAAGGCGAAGTTTCGAGCAGCGTTTCATTGCAGGCCTATTGTATAGCTTTACTTATGATGAAGTATCGGATGTGGACAAAGAGTATCCGATTTATTTTTCGTCGAATCTCGATACTTCTGGGAATTTGTTGAACTTGGCGAGTGGTGGCTCGGGCTCTATTTTTGGTTCGGAATTCGCACAGTACGCAAAGCTCGATGCCGACTTGCGCTTTTATATGCGCATGGGAAAAGACCAAACGTTGATATCACGGGTATATGCAGGCTGGGGCGTGCCCTATGGTAACAGCCAGACCTTACCTTTTGTAAAACAGTTTTTCTCTGGAGGGCCCTACAGTGTTCGTGCCTTTAATATTCGCTCTTTAGGGCCTGGCAGCTTTGATGCGTCGGCGGAAAATACGACGACCAATTTTTTTGACCGTTCTGGAAACCTGCAATTGGAAGCAAATGTAGAGTACCGTTTTCCACTGTTCTCCTACTTGAAAGGTGCATTCTTCATCGATGCAGGAAATGTTTGGCTTACTGGGGATTTTTCAGATTTTGAAGCAGACCAGCAGAACAGTAATTTTTCACAATCCCTTTTTACCGATGGTAAATTCGAAAAGGACTGGCTAAAGGAAGTCGCCGCCGGTTTTGGTTTTGGGGTACGTTTGGACATACAGAATTTTGTGATTCGGCTAGATTTAGCTTCACCGATACGCGTACCTTATCTACCGGAAGATAATCG
>JBARCC010000474.1:0-2497 GCA_049793635.1 Maribacter sp.
CCGATACCCCTTGTAAACCCTCTAATTCGACAATTTCAATCTTATCGGTGAAATAGCCCTTAGATTTTAGGAACTTGATGTACCGTAAATACTCTAGCTCGTCCTTCTTTTGAGAATAGACGATGGCCAATTTCCCTTTTTGCGTCAACCGCTCTTCCGTGCCTTTCACGAACGATTTATCGATTCTTTTTTTGATGACTTCATACCTGGCATTATAAGTGCCATCGACATCGAACTGCTTTTCATCCATCCTAAATCGAATGGACAAGGAGGTATTGTATACCAAAATCATAGAGGTAGCATCTAAAGGAAGGGGCAACTTTGATTTTAAGGTGTAATGCACGTTTTCCATTTCATACATGACCTGCAATTGCCACAAGCGTAGATTATTGAGGTATAATTGATTAAACTCCCTATTTCCCGAAATGGAGGCACCGATGTACATGTTGTGTTCTACGCCATCGGTCTTATAGCGCTCAAAATAATGTGGAAACATTTCTTGGGCGGCTATCTGTCTCTTATCGATTACTGCAGATAATTTTTCATTGATCTGGGTGACACTTTCGTCGTAATTTCTTCGGTGATCATAGTATGAACCGGTTCCCATATCAATTTTTGCTTCATAGGGCTTTATACGGTTGTTGATGATCGGATTTTCTTTTTTGAGATACGTAAAAACCGGATCTATTTCCTCCTGCACAAAGTCAAAAATAGCTTGTTCGCTATTGGTATACAGAATTTCGGTAATACTTTGGGTGTGACTATCTACCCTGTAGATCAACTCTTCGTAGATTGGAAGTTTTTTGTCTTCATTGACCAATTCGAGCACACTCCTTATTTCGGAGAGCTGTATCATTAAATCGCGTTGAATCGCTAAATTTCTGGCCTTGGAGGAATCTTTAATATCAATTTGTCCAAACAATGGATAAACCTCTTTAAAGACAATTTCTTTAAAAATGGGTTGACCGCCCTCTAGCTGCTCATTGATGAAATATTTGGCTTCTTCCTGAAATTTCCAGTAAACCGATGAATGCACCGAGGTACATTCGTTTTGAATGACCGCATCGATCAAATTTTCCTCTTCTTTCTTTGCACGCACCACG
Source organism: Maribacter sp. (assembly GCA_049793635.1). Taxonomy (GTDB): domain Bacteria; phylum Bacteroidota; class Bacteroidia; order Flavobacteriales; family Flavobacteriaceae; genus Maribacter. The sequence goes on from JBARCC010000474.1 coordinate 1,104, forward strand.
GCAGAGACGAAATAGGGCATTACATCATCCAGTTTTCTGGCATTTACACCGTTCAAAATACGCTTGGTGGTTGAAACGACTTCCAAGACCCCCAATAGCTTGCCCTCGAATGCCAAAGGGGCTAAAATAGCGCTTTTGATCCCCTGCTTTTTCAATCCTGCATACGGTTCCATACCTCCCGATTTCTCATGGTACTTATCCACATCGGAAATTGAAAAATACGTATTCTGGACAATAAGCTTTTGATAGGATTCTTGACATAAAGCTTCAACACAGCCTATTCTTTCTTTCCCATCTAAAATATAACTGTCCATGCCTTTTCCGTAAATCGTCTCGAACCGGTTGTTATTGGCATCGTAGGCCACGAAGCCGACCTTTATGTCGGGTAGTCTGAAAAAGGATTTAAAGGTTTCCTGCAAATTGGCCATAAAGTTCTTGTTCGAACTTTTGTCCCTTGCAATAAGTTCCGATTTTATCTCAGAGATGGCATGTTCAACGGTCACATCGAACATATTGGCGATTACGAAGCCCTTTGACACAAAACTACCGGGTGGAATTTTATCCATCCATAGCGCTACGTCATACGGGTTGTCAAGAAGTTCATCCAAATCTTCCCGGGATATTTCTTTGGATTTATCCGTAGGGAAAATTTCGATAAAATCGCCATTGTACAATATTCTATAGTGCTGCATGACCCCGTTGGCATCGGGAATATCGTAAAAGAAGGGTCTGCCAAAATCTAGATTAAACCCATAATGAAAATTTAGGATGACCACGCAGCTCATGATGTAGTCCATACCCTCGACCGGGTTACGCATCTCTGGCACGTAATCGGGCCCGGCATTCTTGATGATTTTTTGAAACCGTTCAGAACTTTTTATAATCAGATCCCTATACGGCAAGGTAGCTACCTTAATTTCATTATCCCCTAAGGCCTTGGTGAACGTATCCTGAAGAATTACATCGATGACCTTTTTATAGGTTTCTAAAAAGGAGAAATCGGTAAAACCATCACGCAGTTCTGGATACGCCTGTTGTGCGTCCAAGATACGCTGTGCGGACGCAGCCAAAAAAGCATCATCGCTTTTCAACTGTTCTTCGTACACTTTAAGCAGTTTATCAAAACTGATCAAGTGCTTGAAAGGCATTATTTTATCTTTTACATCCGTCATACCGCAACTTAGTCCTTCATGGTTCTATAAAATTACAAAAAACGAGCATTTTAATGTCCCTATTCCCTTGTATTCCTTGCTTTTTCGGATATTTAGCAAAAAAAAACAGGCATGTCATCCGAACGAAGACTATCGAGGGCGTATAAAAATGCCAAGACCATACCTTTCGATGACCACTCTAAATTTATTCTTTTCAGCGATTGCCACCGGGGAGATAATAGC
>JBARCC010000475.1:0-2582 GCA_049793635.1 Maribacter sp.
TATATCGTTCGTTTATCTCTTTAAGTTAGTGGAGACCTTGCTCGTCTTACTCAGTTACTCAGATTTTCAAGATCACCTTATCCCTAGCACTTTTATTCCGCTAGGGTTGTTGTTATTGGTTTTATACGCAGTGCTTCTGTTGGTAACCTTTTTAGCCATACACCATCGGAAAGAAAGCGTAGGCACGTATCAATTTGACGATATGAACCAACATATCGATCATTGGGAGTAACAACGGCCCATCTAATATTACGAAAGCCTTGACATCATGTGCCAAGGCTTCCGCAACAGGTATAAAAAGAAAAACTAGAATTCCTAGTTTAAATTCCTTTTAAAAAACTGCTGTACAAATCTTTAAACTCATAGCCGTCCGAAAAACGTTGCTTATTCAGTTTTTTGTAGGATACTAAACCCCATAGTAGCAATTCTTTAAGAAAATAAACATCTTTCTCTACATAATCAGGTTGATGGTCCTTGATCAGTTGATTTAATGCAGGAATACTATCTAAAGCTCTCTTGTACTCTTCATCGGTGAAGTCATCTAAAAGTTCGAAACCCTCCCCTTGAAAGAACCAATGTAACAATTCGTCATACACGGTTTCCTCATCTTTACGCTCCAACTTCTCGATTTTTGGAAAATATTCTGGAAATAAGGACTTAACGGCATCGTTGATAAGAATTTCGGCCACACTATCGGCGCCCTCCTGTTCTCCTTCATACACCAGCTCTATTTTACCGGTTATGGAGGGAATTATACCCGTAAAATCGCTTAAGCGAACCATTGTGCTTTCCGCTCCGTTCAACAAGGTACGTCGTTCGGCGGTACTCAAAAGATTTTCAAATGCCGTAATACTGGTTCTGGCACTTACACCACTCTTTGCATCTACATATTCGCTTTCCCGTGCTTCGAAACTAATTTGCTCCAATAGATCTTTGGCTAAATCTGGCACATAGATGCTATCCACTTGCCTAGCATCAAGTTTAGCTTCTTGCTCGGTAATCTTGCGGGCCGTTTCAATATCATCGGGGTAATGGGTCAAAATTTGTGAACCGATCCTATCTTTTAACGGGGTAACGATACTTCCTCTGTTCGTATAGTCTTCAGGATTTGCCGTAAATATAAATTGAAGGTCCAAAGGCAGCCTCAACTTGAAACCACGGATCTGAATATCCCCTTCCTGCAAAATATTAAAAAGCGATACCTGAATACGGGCCTGTAAATCGGGTAGTTCGTTGATGACAAAAATACACCGGTTCGCACGGGGTATCATTCCGAAATGGATGACCCGGTCATCTGCATACGATAATTTTAGGTTCGCTGCTTTTATGGGATCTACGTCACCGATCAAATCGGCTACCGTTACATCTGGGGTAGCCAACTTTTCGGAGAACCGATCATCTCGATGCAACCATGAAATCGGGGTATCCTCTCCTTTTTCAGCGATTAGTTCCAATGCATACCGTGAAATGGGCAATAGCGGATCGTCATTTATTTCAGAACCTGCCACGATCGGTACCCATTCATCCAATAGATTCACCATCAATCTGGCCAATCTCGTCTTTGCCTGTCCCCGTAAGCCCAGTAGATTGATGTTGTGTCTGGATAAAATAGCACGCTCCAATTCAGGAATTACGGAATCCTCATAACCCCAAACACCCACAAAGGTATCTTTACCCGCTTTTATGTTTTCCCTAAGGTTATCCCTTAATTCGTCCTTAATTTTTTTTGATTGATATCCGGCCTTTACCAATTGGCCAAGTGTTTTGATTTCTGTATGCTTCATAGATGTATTAATCGTAGAACTTCGTTTACACATAGCATCGCGTAAAAATGTTCCAACTTTATAATTTTTTTATATTTCTTATACTACTTTATATTCCTATATGTTTTTTATACTGTACTGATATCCTCCGACGTTTATGCGAAAATTAAAAATGAATGTTCTTTCAATGCTCGTTCGTGTGCTTCTGGGTAGTTTACTTGTGGTCCATACTCCCATCCTATTCGGAATGTAAACCACAAACAACAACCGAAACCTATTTCAGTTTATTCCTTCGATTGGCCTCATAGTCCTCAAAAATCATTTCTCCTAAACCTTTTAGTCCCGTGAAAAAAGCCTTTCCCTTGTTCGCTTCGGTAAAATGACGGATGAACTGCATCAGATAAGGATCTTGTGCAATCATAAAAGTAGTGATGGGTATATGCAGTTTTCTTGCCTGCCGTGCCATATTGTAGCATTTTTCCACAATAAAATCATCTAGGCCCACACTGTTTTTATAGTAGGTACCATCGGGCATTCGCAGGCAGCTGGGCTTACCGTCGGTAATCATAAAAATCTGCTTGTTCGTGTTTCGTTTTCTGCGCAGCATATCCATCGCCAATTGCAAGCCTGCAACCGTGTTGGTATGGTAAGGCCCTACCTTTAAGTAGGGTAAATCTTTAATGGGAATGGGCCAAGCATCGTTTCCGAACACCAAAATGTCCAAAGTATCCTTTGGATATCGTGTGGTGATCAATTCGGCCAAGGCCATAGCTACTTTTTTTGCCGGGGTAATGCGGTCTTCCCCATACAGTATCATAC
>JBARCC010000476.1:0-1563 GCA_049793635.1 Maribacter sp.
GTGTATCGTGGTGGCCATTGATGCAAAGCAAATCGATGGCGAATGGGTCGTACATTTGGTAGGCGGTAAAATACCCACGGATCGAAAACTGTTCGAGTGGGCAAAAGAAGTGGAGGAGCGTGGCGCCGGGGAAATTCTGTTTACCTCGATGGATCATGATGGTACCAAAGAGGGTTTTGCAAACGAAGCGTTGGCCAGATTATCCAAAGAATTGAATATTCCCATCATTGCTTCCGGAGGAGCTGGAAAAAAACAGCATTTCGTGGACACCTTTATTGACGGAAAAGCGGATGCCGCTTTGGCTGCCAGTGTATTTCACTTTAAAGAAATTGGAATAAAAGAATTGAAAATGGAATTGAGGGATCATGGAATTCCGGTAAGGATATAATGATCGTTGTTGGTTCACTTCGGCTACGCTCAGTGAACGGTGAAGAAATTGAAAGAAAACGAAATGTCATCCTGAGCGCAGTCGAAGGGATTGGAACACGGTATTGGTCTTCGACGGGGTTTACACCGAGAGAAGACTAGGGGCTCAGACTCACAAAGCGGTATAAATTAAAGCTATAGCAATGAAAAAAATAGGATTGATCGGAGGGATTACTTGGCAATCTACCCAGTTGTATTATCAATTGCTCAATACAAAAGTGGCAGAACTCTTGGGAGATCAACATTCGTGTGCGTGTATTATCGAGTCGGTCGATTTTGCTACTATTTCTAAAAAACAGGCTGCAGGCGAATGGGATATTTTACATAGACAAATGACCGATATTGCGCTGCGTTTAGAGAACGCAGGTGCCGAAATCATCCTGATATGTGCCAATACCATGCATTTGAGTCTTCCTACAATGAAACAAAGGGTAACTGTCCCTATTTTGCATATTGCAGAAGTTACAGGGAAAGCCGTTCAAGCCAAAGGATGTAAAAAAGTATTATTGTTAGGAACAAAGTATACCATGGAACTAGATTTTTATACCGATATTCTTAAAAATCAATTTGGGATTGACGTATTGATACCGAATTCCGAACATAGGGAAATTGTGCATCGAGTCATTTATGACGAACTTGCAAAAGGGCATATCAATGCAGCATCTAAAGCACAGTATGTATCGATTATTAAAAAGGCGGAAAGAGAAGGTGCAGAGGCTGTTATTTTAGGATGTACGGAAATACCGCTGTTGATTCAACAAGAAGATTGTGATATACCTGTTATCGATACTTCGTTGGAGCACGCGTATGCAGCGGTGGAGTTCTCGCTGAAGTAGCCCCCAATAGTGCAACTTAAAAATAAGCAACATCGGCGAAACTTGTCTGGCGATAGTCAGGTTGAATCCCGATGATCAAGTTAAAAAGGTTAATTTTGAACACGTACGAGTACCTCTGGGCGCAAACATTAATAGGATGCCTTCACCACTAAGAAAAGTACCGTAACAAGGCATGAAACCGGAGCGCTCTTTGACGCTTCTAAATGACATAAAAAAGTAACATAAAAAATGATTGAAAAGAAATTAGATTTTAATGTTCCCGATTGGAAAAAAATGCCCGACGGCCTGGTCCCTGCCATTC
>JBARCC010000477.1:0-5879 GCA_049793635.1 Maribacter sp.
GACGCTGTTGATAGCCCGAACAATGGTCTTACGTTTTGTACAGGTTCTTTTGGGGTACGACCCGACAACGAACTACCCGGCATGGTCACCCGTCTTGGAGAACGCATCCACTTTATACATCTGCGCAGTACCCAGAGAGATGAGGAAGGTAATTTTCACGAGGCCAACCACCTAGAAGGGGATGTGGATATGTACGGCGTGATGAAGGCATTGGTACTGGAACAGGAAAAAAGAAAAAAATCGGGGCGTCGCGATACGCGAATGCCGTTCAGGCCTGATCATGGTCATAAAATGCTGGATGATCTTCATAAAAAAACCAACCCAGGCTATTCTGGCATAGGACGTTTAAGGGGATTGGCCGAATTACGAGGCCTAGAACTTGGAATACGTAAATCAATACTTAATTAATTATAAAACTTAAATAATGTCAGTATCCTACGAAACACGATATGCTTCCAGTCCAGAAGCCGTTAAAAAATATGACACTACCGAACTGCGAAACGAATTCTTGATCGATAAGCTCATGCAAATAGGCAAGATCCATCTTACCTATACGCATTATGACCGTTATATTGCCGGTTCTGCAGTACCGACCAACGCTTTGAAGCTTGAGACCATAGATCCGTTAAAAGCCAAGTATTTTCTGGAGCGGCGTGAACTCGGAATCATTAACGTGGGAGCTAATGGTACCGTTTCGGTTGACGGTGAATCCTATACGCTGGGCCATAAGGATGCCCTTTATATTGGAATGGGTGCAAAAGAAGTAATTTTCAACAGTACAGATTCCAAATCTCCCGCTAAGTTCTACCTGAATTCGGCACCGGCACATACTTCTTACCCCACTAAAAAAGTAAGTCTCGCCGATGCCAATAAATTAGAATTGGGCGCTTTGGAAACAGCAAATCACCGAACAGTCAGCCAAATGATCATTGGTGGCATAGTCACTACCTGTCAATTACAAATGGGAATGACAGAGCTTAAGAAAGGTAGTGTTTGGAATACCATGCCCGCACACGTGCATGACCGAAGGATGGAAGTCTATTTTTATTTGGACGTTCCCGAGGGCCAATCGGTATGCCACTTTATGGGTCAACCGCAGGAAACACGACATATCTGGATGCAGAATCATGAAGCCGTAATTTCACCGCCTTGGTCTATACATTGCGGATCGGGAACATCGAACTATACCTTTATTTGGGGTATGGCCGGTGAAAATTTGGATTATGGGGATATGGATGTTGCCAAAATAACCGACTTAAAATAAAAACATGAGTACCAACTTATTCGATCTTACAGGAAAAATTGCTCTGGTTACTGGAAGTACCCACGGTCTTGGCATGGCGATGGCAAAAGGTTTGGGCCTGGCCGGGGCCACCCTTGTGGTGAACGGTCACTCTTCCCAGCAAAAAATAGATGACGCCGTTTCCTTTTATCAAAGCGAAGGCATTAAAGCAAAAGGATATAAGTTCAATGTAGCCGATGAAGCGGAGGTGATTCAGGCCATCAATACGATACAGAGTGAGATAGGCCCCATCGATATTTTAGTAAACAATGCAGGGATTATAAAACGAACGCCCTTGGAAGAAATGGAAGTTTCCGATTTCAAGGAAGTTATCGATATCGATTTGGTAAGTCCGTTCATAATGTCCAAGCACGTGGTAAAAAATATGATTGCCCGAAAACAAGGGAAAATAATAAACATCTGCTCCATGATGAGCGAACTCGGCAGAAATACCGTGGGAGCATATGCTGCTGCCAAAGGTGGACTTAAAATGCTGACCCAAAACATGGCAACGGAATGGGCAAAGCACAACATCCAGATCAATGGCATCGGTCCCGGATATTTCGCCACCTCCCAGACCGCACCTATACGTGTGGAGGGACATCCGTTCAATGATTTCATCATTAACAGAACACCCGCCGCCAAATGGGGAAACCCAGACGACTTGGCGGGAGCCGCTATTTTCTTGGCTTCAAGGGCCAGCAACTTTGTAAACGGCCATGTGTTGTATGTTGATGGTGGAATTTTAGCTACTATAGGTAAGCCCTCAAACGAAAATTAACAACTTGTTGATTATGAAAACCCACGCTCTTTTTTCGACGTTATGTGTATCGTCCCTATTTTTTTCTTGTGGTGACAAGCCTTTGCGAGAAAAACAAATTGTTATAAAAAACAATATGAATGTGGAAAGGGCTTTTGAAACGGTAGCGGTCCCCATGGCCTCCCTAAATTTTACAGATCCTGGAGAAAATTTCATTATCGAAATTGCGGAGACACAGGAGGAAGTGGTTTCACAATTAGTGGATACGAATGGTGATGGGCAAATGGACGAGCTTCTTTTTCAGCCTAAAATGGCTGCAAACAGTGAAAAAAATTTCATAGTCAGAGCATCTGACAAACCTGTTGAGGCCGATAGTATTCCTGCATGTTATTCAAGGTTTGTTCCAGAACGTACAGATGACTATGCTTGGGAGAATGATCGTGTAGCCTTCAGGACCTACGGCCCAGTGGCCCAAAAAATGGTAGAGGAAAGCATCAAGGGCGGTACATTGTCCAGTGGAATAGACGCTTGGCTGAAACGTGTCGAGTACCCAATTATAAATAAATGGTACCATAAAGAACTTGAAACGGAGGGTAGCTATCACAAGGACGATGGTGAAGGTCTTGATAATTTTCATGTCGGTATCAGTCGCGGTGTAGGGGGAATAGCAAAAAAGGTGGATACGACGTATCGTATTTCTAAAAACTTTACCTCATGGAAAACCTTGAGTACGGGACCTATACGCACCAGCTTTGTCTTGAATTACGAAGATTGGGATGCGGAGGGTACAAAAATATCCGAGGAAAAAAAGATTTCATTGGATTATGGCAGCAACCTTTCAAGGTTCGAAATTAGCTTAAAGGGCACGGATACCATTTCCGCAGGGCTTACCCTACATGATAAGCAAGGCGAAACTTCCGTTGATCAAGAACAAGGCTGGATCAGTTACTGGGAACCCCATTTTGATTCTGAAATTGGAACCGGAATCGTAGTTCCGAACAATGCGATGATCGGTCAAGACAAGTACGAAACCAGTAGAAAAGATGAAAGCAATCTGTTTGCACATATCAAATCAGATAAAGGAACTGTAATTTACTATGCCGGTTTCGCTTGGAAAAAAGCAGATCAATTTACATCCAAATCGGCTTGGGAGACTTACTTGGCTAATTTCGCCGAACGCTTGGCAAATCCCTTGGAGGTTGAAATCAAATAGTACGTACAAATTATTTAAAATGAAGTTGAAAAACCTCTTTATCCTGTTTTTGGCAGCAAGTGCGTTAACGTCCTGTTCAAAAACAGACGGTACTAGAACGCTTCGTTTAGGTCATGGCCTAGACGTAAGCCATTCGGTACACAAGGCCATGGTGAAGATGGGCGAAGATTTGCAAAGCATCTCAGGTGGTAAGTTGAAGCTTGAAATTTATCCAAGCCAACAATTGGGAACAGAACGGCAATGCTTGGAACTTTTGCAGATAGGTAGTTTGGATATGACCAAAGTTTCAGTAGGAGTTCTTGAAAACTTTGCGCCCAAAATGAAAGTATTGGGACTTCCTTTTCTATTTCGTGATAGGGCACACTCTTTCAAAGTACTGGATGGCCCAATAGGTCAAGAGTTACTGAACGGTGGGGAGAAATATTGGCTCAAGGGTCTAGGATATTATGATGCAGGTAGCCGTAGTTTTTACACAATGGACAAACCTGTACACACTCCAGACGACCTTATCGGGCAAAAAATACGGGTGATGGAAAGTGTTACCGCTATGGATATGGTAACCGGCCTTGGTGGTTCCCCGACCCCAATTTCATGGGGCGAGCTATATACCGCCCTTCAACAGGGAGTGGTGGATGGTGCGGAAAACAACCCTCCAAGCTTCTACCTTTCAAGGCACTATGAAGTTGCCAAGTATTATACCTTGGACGAACACACCGTTCTCCCCGACGTGCTATTGGCAGGAACGCACCTTTGGAACGATTTATCGGAAGAAGAACAGGGTTGGTTGAAAAAGGCGGTCGCTAACTCTATTGTCTATCAACGGGCTCTATGGTTAGAGGCGGAAAACGAGGCCCTGGATGCAGTCAAAAAAGCAGGAGTTGAAGTCATCTATCCCGACAAGACCCTTTTCGCGGACAAAATCAAGGATTCGTTCGAGAAATACAAAGACAATAAAGAGTTTTATCAAATGATCATGGACATTCAAGCTACACACTAATATAGACCAACACCACATGAGCCTGAGAGAAAGAATAGACAAGCTATTGGCCAATTTTTTGGTCATCATTATGGCAGCGATGGTATTGAACGTGCTTTGGCAAGTGGCGAGCCGGTTTATCTTGGGGTCCCCAAGTTCGTTTACCGACGAACTTGCGCGCTACCTCATGATTTGGGTAGGAATTTTGGGTGCAGCGTATGTTTCTGGACGTAATATGCACGTTGCAATCGATGTTCTACCTGCGCGATTAAGTGCAAACTCACAAAAAAAGTTACGGTTCATCGTTAGGATACTGGTTATTCTTTTTTGTCTGAGTGCTATGGTTCTCGGTGGTTCTCGACTGGTATATATTACCCATGTGCTGGACCAGAATTCGCCAGCACTTCAGGTCCCCCTATCTGTGGTGTATGTTGTGATTCCCATCAGCGGCTTGCTCATCATCTATTATAAAATTTCCGATATCCTAAAAGAATAATCTATGGAGTACGCCCCGATATTGGTTTTGGTCATCAGTTTTATTTGTCTTTTGGCAATCGGTACACCGGTGGCTTGGAGTATAGCCATCTCTTCATTATTGACCTTATTGGTCAGTATCCCTGTAATGCCAGCAGTCACAACGGTATCGCAGCGCATAGGCACTGGTTTGGATAGCTTTGCGCTATTGGCCATCCCATTATTTATACTCTCTGGGGAGTTGATGAACAAAGGGGGGATCGCACATCGTCTTATCGCTTTTGCAAAGACCTTGGTGGGCGCGTTGCCTGGTGGCTTGGCGTTGATCAACATTATTTCGGCCATGCTCATGGGTGCCATTGCAGGCTCCGCCATGGCGGCAGCTTCGGCAATGGGTAGTATTTTAGGTCCTGAAATGGAAAAAGAGGGCTATTCGAGAGAGTTCGGTGCTGCGGTCAATATTACCGCGGCCACTACAGGTCTGATCATTCCTCCCAGCAACGTACTCATTGTATATTCTTTAGCAAGTGGTGGTGCCTCTATTGCCGCATTATTCCTAGCCGGCTATATTCCTGGCATCTTGACCGGGTTATTTCTCATGATCGTTGCCTCGTTATGGGCAAAGAAAAAAGGATATAAGGTCGGTAAGCGCAGTACTTTCAAAGAAATTTTCAAAACGTTCATCGATGCCGTACCCAGCCTATTTATGCTGGTGGTCGTCATCGGGGGAATCGTATCGGGTATCTTCACCGCTACCGAAGCTTCTGCCATTGCAGTACTCTACAGCTTCATATTAGGTTTAATTTACAGAGAAATAAGCTTGCCGAAGATGCCTCAAATTCTATTGGATTCAGCGGCGACGACGGCAATCGTCATGTTGTTGATCGGCGCTTCCATGAGCATGTCCTGGGCACTCTCCTATGAGAATATTCCACAGGAAATAAGTTCTGGACTACTCGCATTGAGCGATAATCCCATTATCATTCTGCTCATTATCAACCTTTTGCTTCTCTTTGTAGGGATTTTTATGGACATGACGCCAGCAGTACTCATTTTTACACCTATTTTTCTTCCGGTGGTCTCCAAATTAGGCCTTGATCCTGTCCATTTCGGAATCATTATGGTATTGAATCTTTGTATAGGCCTATGCACACCACCCGTCGGCTCGGTACTT
>JBARCC010000478.1:0-2437 GCA_049793635.1 Maribacter sp.
GCAGAGAAGGTATTGTCCAGTACTTTGCCCGAAGTTACACTTCGCAATTTAGTACGGACGAATGCGGGACCTTTCCCCGGTTTCACATGAAGAAACTCGATGATTTTATAGATATCATTATTGTACCGTATGCATAATCCTTTTCGTATGTCTGATGTAGATGCCATTTATTTATATCGTCTTAAATTTTATTTTATAATTGATGCTTGATGGTCGGTGGTAATGGTTAATGGTTAATGGTCAATGGTCAATGGTCAATGGTCAATGGTTAATGGAAATTAAAAATTTGGTATTCTTTTGTTGACGAAATTCCATATATATTTCACTATTCACTATTCACTATTCACTATTCATTTTCAACATTCACTTTCAAGATATTGCCTCTGCACGAGCCCATAGGCTTAACTATTGCTGAAATACCCTTTCATAATCCCACGTTGCGAATCGCGAATAAACTGTAGGATTTCGTCCCGTTCAGGAGTGGCTTCCATTTCTGCTTCTATAATTTGAACGGCCTGTGAGTTGTTGTAATTTTTCTGATACAGGATACGGTAGATATTCTGAATCTCCCTTATTTTATCCGATTCGAACCCCCTTCTTCTGAGTCCGACGGAATTGATCCCTACATAGGATAAGGGTTCCCTGGCCGCTTTCACATAAGGAGGAACATCTTTTCTGACCAAAGAGCCTCCGGTAACGAATGCATGTTGACCTACGGATACAAATTGATGCACAGCCACCAGACCCGCTAAAATCACATTATCGCCAATGGTTACATGCCCTGCCAACGTTGAATTATTGGAAAAAATACAATTGTCCCCCACCAAACAATCATGGGCGACATGGCAATAGGCCATGATCAGACAATTTTTGCCAATTACCGTTTTCATACGGTCAGAAGTGCCCTTGTGTATGGTCGCACACTCCCTTATGGTCGTATTATCGCCGATGACCACGGTGGTCTCTTCGTTATTGTACTTAAGGTCCTGGGGAGAGGCCGATATGACCGCCCCTGGAAATATGTTGCAGTTTTTTCCTATTCGGGCCCCCTCCATAATGGTCACATTCGAACCTATCCAAGTTCCATCCCCAATGATCACGTTATTATGGATGGTCGTGAAAGGTTCTACCACCACATTCTTTGAAATTTTTGCTCCCGGATGGATATAGGCTAAAGGTTGGTTCATGTTATGTTCTTTTTACGATTTGGGCCATCAGTTCTGCTTCACTGACCAATTTATCGTTGGCGTAAGCGTAGGCCTGCATATGGCAAATACCCCTTCGTATCGGCGTAATGAGACTACAGTGGAAAATCAGCGTATCTCCCGGTAATACTTGTCTTTTAAATTTGACCTTATCGATTTTCATGAAGAGGGTCAAGTAATTTTCAGGATCCGGAACGGTGCTCAATACTAAAATACCGCCAGTCTGCGCCATGGCCTCAACTTGTAGTACACCCGGCATTACGGGTGCTCCCGGAAAATGCCCTACGAAAAACGGCTCGTTCATCGTTACATTTTTCATACCTACCACATGCTCATCGGAAAGTTCGATAATACGGTCTATCAATAAAAAAGGAGGCCTGTGCGGCAACATGTCCATGATTTTATGGATATCCATTAAGGGAGGTAAGCTCAAATCGTATTTTGGGACCTTGTTCCTCTTCTCCAGTTTGATGATTTGGGCAAGCTTTTTGGCGAATTGGGTATTTACATAATGTCCGGGTTTATTTGCAATTACCTTTCCCCGTATACGCGTACCTGTGAGTGCCAAATCTCCGATGACGTCTAAAAGTTTGTGCCGAGCGGCTACGTTGGGCTGATGTAGCGTGAGGTTATCCAAACTACCGTTCGCCTTTACTGAAAGCTTCTTTTTATTGAACGCTTTCTCCAATTTTTTCATGGTCGCCTCAGAAATCTCCTTATCCACATATACAATGGCATTGTTTAGGTCTCCTCCTTTAATGAGACCGTTTTCCAATAACATTTCCAATTCGTGTAGAAAACTAAAGGTACGTGCGTCGGCGATTTCTGCTTTAAAATCGGATAATTTTTCCAGGGTGGCGTTTTGGGTTCCCAACACTTTGGTGCCAAAATCTACCATGGTGGTCACCTGGTATTCATCTGCAGGAATGACCGTTATCTCACTACCGCTCGCTTCATCTTTGTAGGTGATGACTTCTTTGACAATATATTCTTCACGTTCCGCCTCTTGTTCGACGATACCCGCTTTTTCCAACGCTTCCACAAAAAATTTGGAGGAACCATCCATGATGGGAGGTTCGGCAGCGTTGAGTTCTATGAGCACATTATCGATTTCCAATCCCACCAATGCGGCAAGCACATGTTCGGAGGTCTGAATCTTGACCCCGTTCTTTTCGAGGTTCGTACCCCTTTGGGTATTGACCACCAAATTTGCATCAGCCGCAATTATAGGT
>JBARCC010000479.1:0-2847 GCA_049793635.1 Maribacter sp.
GGTTTGCCCCGTTCCTGAAAAGGAGATTGAACCTAGTACCGCAAAAATTAAAAATCGCATTATGTTCTCTTTATTCATATGGTTTTTCTTTACTAATAGTCTTATTTTGGTTTGGTAAACGTCTGTATTCTATTGTACACCTTCGAAAGTGTAGGCCTCCCTCCACATGACATCGCTTTTGAACCAAAGGAAGCATGGAGTTTACCATCCATCGAAGCATCATTTATAGCTCACTTACGTATTATGCACTACGGATGACTAATCAATAGCTTTTCCCCGGAACTTCCATAAAATTCAAGTCGCTCACTTTTTCCCGAACACCCTCCATGAAATCGACCCCAGGGTCCGTTTTGACCGTTCTATACCCTTCGTCTTTTTCCAGCCACAACGGGTGATTTTCAAAAAGGGTGTACTCATAATGTCCTATAAGATAATCGATAGCATATTTTTTCTTCAGGTATCTGATGAGCCGAACATTTGATTTTAGTTGTGCTTCGGTCAGTGGAAATTCATCCGTGCCGCCTACATTCTCAATGCCAATCGCGCAATGGTTCAGGCCAATAACGTGTCTTGCCATTGTCGTTTCCGGGAGTAACCGGTAAATGGTACCCTCCCTGTCAACCATAAACTGCGAAGAAACGTTCAAACCGCTTACATTCTTGATGTCTGGTCTCCAATTGGGCAGGGTCGCAGGGTTGAATGCTTCAAACGATTTCTCAAAGGTTGGGATGACCGTCCAATGCAAGACAATCATCTTAGGCGTTATTTTTGGAGTGTTCTGTTCAATGCCGTACCGATTTTGTAAATAGTCGAGCGTAAGCAATTCTCGTTCTTTATTGAAGGTAATAGGCCGGTCGACCATAATTTTGCTGGCGGTACATGCCGAAAAAAGGACGAATAGCCCCAAATAGCTACCAAATTTTTTAGCGCTGTACCTCAATGGAATCTTTTTTTACGGCATAGTGTATGGTCAACTTTTTACGTCCCCACTCCTTCGCTTTTTGTACATCGTTACCCATATAGATATCAATTCTATTAAGCCACCTGTAGTGCATTTTATCCTTTACCAAATATATACCTTCTAGCGTATCGATTTTCACCATTGTATTGTAGGAAAGTCCTTTTTTGAGCAAATCCCTTGACACTGCGATCCATTTGACACCTGGTTTTATAGAATCTCCCCAAGCGGTTATTTTTGGATGGATGGATGACGTTTGGTTCGGTACGGAATTGTAAGCCGTAGCCGTTACTTTTAAGGGAATCCACTCCATATTCTTGTCCATCGAATCGTCCCTACAGGCGAGGGCTGCTAAACAAATGAGATATATGGCTATCCTTTTCTCCATAAATAGTGCTAGTGTAGTGTATTCGTTAAAATTAGCAAGTCCGTCTTACTTTCACTCCATGCTTTTTCAAACGCTTCGGGCACGGGCGTGAACGAATAGTTCAACGCGCTCAACACGATATCGTCATCCCCATCCCCGTCGATATCCGCTGCATCCATCAAAAACCATCTTGCCATTTTTGTGTCGGCCAAATGCTGTTGCTTAAAGGTATAGGCAGTGCTGTTCAAGTTCTCAAGATAGACAAAATTGTATTCCGGATGAAGCTCATAATCAGGAAACGTTGCCAAAAGGGCCATATCCAAATCACCATCTTGATCGAAATCTTTCGCGATCAATCGGGTTGCCCCGTTCAACGGGTGAAAATAGGTCTCCTTAAAGTGGTTATTACCATCATTAAGGTGAATGCGCATGCCATGGTAGGGCTTTTGCACGTAAGATTCATCGGCATTATCACCGTTTACGGTAATAATGTCCTCAAAACCATCCCCGTCATAATCGATCAATTCAAACCAGCTAGAACCGTAGACCGGGCTAAAACGAAGTATTTTTTCCACCCTAAACGTAAGGTTTTCTTCTTGATACAAGATATACATTGACTCATCGCCTTGAGCAGCCAGCACCACCAAATCTTCTTTTCCATCCGTATTCATATCCCTTGGAACTACCCTAAGCGCCCCGGGTACATCCAAAAGGGTCTTTGCGCTGTAAAAACCGTAACCATCCTTTTCCATTAGCGTTAATGCGCCTTGTAGATCACCGTATTCACAGATGACCATTTCTTCCGTTCCATTTTTATCCAAATCGATGTACAGCGTATGTACCGGCCTATGCAAAGAGTCCCTATACACGGCGGTGGTATTGCCCGACTTCATTACCGTTCGTCCCGATGCTATTTCAGACGGATCAAGCTTGCCCATAGTGGTCACAAATAGGCTATCCTCTACAACGCGTGCATTGGAGATGGCGCTATTAAAATTACCGAGCACCTTGTTTTTTTGAGATACCGGGTCAAAAACGGCCAGTTCCCCGCTTCGGGTACCTGTGAAAATCAAGTTAGTAAACGGATTCACTTGAAGAAACGTATAGGTACTCCCAGTAGCGCTATTGAGGCGCATGGGATGCAAGCTGAACTGCGTCAAGGAGGAACTTTGGATGGTACTTTTATCTACAGCGAGACTATCGGGGGCCAACTCGATAATGTATTTTTTTAAAAGTTCCCAATGGTTCACGTCAATGATGGGTCGAGATGGATATACTCCAGCCTTAACGACGGCAAACTGTTCTGGAAACGATAATGTATGATACGGATGGTTTTTGGCACTGATGATTCCCATTCTGGCGGCCATGTCGGGAAGAACATATTCTTCCCAAATAGTCTTGGGCAAACTCTGTATGTCTGGCGCAAGATGGCAACTCGCGCAGTAGGTCTCATATAACACCACCTCCCTCTGTTTCTTTGGGGCACATGAGCAGATTATGGATACGGTGATCAGGTATACAA